>NZ_CDRNDK010000298.1:0-8201 GCF_977012225.1 Planomonospora algeriensis
CGGCGGTCCCGGCCACCGCGTGACCGCCGCCGCGGCCGCCTCCGGCCGGCGCCGCGCTCACCTCAGCGTCCTGACCAGGCTCCGCGCCGCCGTCCTGCTGGCGGCCAGTACCGTTTTGCCCGCCCCGCCGCTCCCCCCGGTGAAGGTGTAGATCCCCTGCGCCAGCGGGCGGAGCGAGAGCGCGCCCGTCGCGTGGTAGCACTCGACCGCGGCGACCGCCGTCACCGCGGCGGCCTTCCCGCCGGGCGGCCGGTACCCGATCCTGGACCGGGCGGTGTCCAGGATCCGGGTGGTCAGCGCGGGGTCGGCCACCGCCGCGCCCGGCGGCACGTCCCAGCGGTCGGTGGGCAGGCCGAGCAGCATCCGCCCGTCGGCGTACGGCCTGCCGTACAGCCCGGTGGTCTCGTCGACGAACGCGCCCGGGCCTCCCGCGCGGACGGCGCGAGCACGTACTGGATGGCCTTGTTCCGCAGTCCGCCGTCCGGCAGGCCCGTGCGGGCCAGCAGCGTCCGCGTCCACGCGCCCGCGGCCACGACGACCACGTCGAACCGCGCCGGGGGGCCGCCGACGGGGTGGACCTCGCCCTCGCGGGTGAGGGTCTCGATCCGGCCGTCGACGACGAACACCCCGGACCGGGCGAGTTCGACCAGCAGCTTGCCGCGCAGCGCGTCCGGCGAGACGTAGCCCGCCCGCCGCTCCACCACGGCGACGCTCCCCTCCGGCAGGTCGCGGAAGGCGCCCCGGGCGGTGAGCCGCCCGGCGTCGAGCAGCTCGACCGAGCCCGGGATGCGGCGCCGTACGGCGTCCACCAGCTCGGCGGTGTCGCGGCCCAGGGCGGGCATCAGGTAGACCGACCCGGTCTCCCGGTAGGAGGCCCAGGCTTGCAGCACGGGGTCCGACTGGAGCTCGGCGAGGCTCGCGGAGGCCTCCATGCACAGGTCGGGATCGGGTTCGAAGGCCCGGGTCAGCCCGCCGGAGACCGCGCTCGCGTCGGCCCTGCGGTACGGCTCCCCGGTGTAGAGGCAGACGGCGGTCCCCCGGATGGACTCGCACAGGCGCCACGCCAGGGTGACTCCGGCGATCCCTCCTCCGATGACGGCGATCCTCGGCATCACCGCACCCCCGCTCAGCCGGCCGAGGCGGCCGCGGGCTGCGGCTCCTCGGCTCCGGTCGCGGGGGTGCGCATGCCGGCCAGGCCCGCGGCGGTCGCGATGGCGGCGACCAGGGCCGCCCAGAGCCACACCGAGCGGCCGACCTGGAACCACACCAGCGTGCCGAGGACCGGGCCGAGCGCGGTGCCGAGCCCGAAGACGCTCTGCATGGCGCCGATGTAGCGGCCGCGCAGCCGTTCGGGGCCCGCCATGGCCGGGTAGGCGAAGACCGTCGGCCCGCCGATGATCTCCGAGAGGGTCCAGACCAGGGTGCCGACCATGAACCAGACCGGGAGCGGGGAGATGGCGTAGATCGCGTAGCCGACGGAGACCAGGCCCAGCCCGAGCAGTGCGGTGAGCCGGATCGGCCACCGCTGCACGATCTTCGTCATCGCCAGCTCGCAGGTGATGACGATGAACCCGTTGAGCGAGACGGCGGCGCCGTACCACCACAGGCTGATCCCCGCCGCCGCGACGTCCAGCGGGAGCGTGGCCGTGTACTGGCAGTACACGATGGAGGTGAGCAGGACGGCGACCAGGTAGAGGCTGTAGCGCCGGTCGGCGAGGACCGCGCGGTAGCCCGACCGGCCTCCGGGCTCCGGCTCGGCGCTCCTCTGCTCCGCCTCGGGCCGGGAGACGCGCCGGGGCAGGGCGATCGAGGCGATGACGGCGAAGGTGAGCGCGGCGGCGGCCTCGCCCCAGAAGAGCGCGTTGTAGGAGACCGAGAGCAGCGCCGCGCCGATCAGCGGGGCCGCGGTCATGCCGAGGTTGAGCCCGAGCCGGTACATCGCGGTGATCATCACGAGGCGGTGCTTGGGCGTCAGCTCGGTCAGCAGCACCTGGGCGGCCGGCCGGTAGAACTGGCCGACCGTGCTGACCAGGAAGACCGCGCCCAGCAGGAGCGGATAGGTGGGCAGGTAGAGGATGGAGACGATCAGCGCGGCCGATCCCGTCATGCTGACCAGCGTGGCCGCGCGCGGCCCGATCCGGTCCGACAGGGACCCGCCGATGAGCGAGCCCGCGACCGCGCCCGCCCCGTAGACCCCGAGTGCGAGGCCCGCCTGCGTCGGGGAGAACCCGCGGTTGGTCAGGAACAGCACGAGGTAGATCTGGATGAACGCGGCGAGCTTGTTGACGAACACGCCGAGCAGCAGCGCCTTGGCCGCGCGGGGCGTCTCCCTGAGGGTGACGAGCACGCCGTCGTCGCCCTTGCCGGGCGGGGGCGGCGGGGCCGCCGCGGTCCCGGCGGGCGCTGCGGGCGCTGCGGGCTTCGCGGGTTCGGTGGTCTCTTCGTTTCCGACGACGGCGGTCATGCTGCTGCCTTCACTTTCAGGTTGGTCTCGGCCGCGTCCAGGGCGGTGCGGCATTCGGCGAGGTCGGCGGAGACTGCGGTCGCGTAGGCGATGCGGCCCCACAGGGTGCCCTTGGGCGGGGGTGAGACGGTCGCTCCGGGCTCGACGACCGGGATCGCCCGGTCGACGGCTCCGGGCAGGCCGGCCTCGTCGAAGGCGATCGACTCGATCGTCGTGTCGTCCTCCGCGACGTAGAAGAAGCGGACTCCGGCGGCCAGCTCGCGCCGGGGCGTCACGTCGGGGGTGCGCCCGCAGGCCACCGCCGCGGCGGCCAGCCCGGGGTCGATCCCGGTGGTGAGGAGCCCGAGGTAGGGGATCATGTCCCCGCCCAGGCGGCCGTTGACCTCGATGACGCGCAGGCCCCGGGAGGAGAGCTTGATCTCGGTGTGGGTGAAGCCGTCGGTGAACCCGAGGGCGGTGTGGGTGTCCTGCAGGACCCGGCGGAACTCCGGGTCGTGCAGGAGCTCGTCGCGGGCGTCGACGTAGTGGCCCACCTCCTCGCAGTACGGTTCGTAGCCGAGGACCTTGCGGGCCAGGAACAGGGGCGTCACCACGCCGCCCTGGACGACGGCGTCCACGCTCACCTCGGGGCCGTCGGCGTACTCCTCGACCAGGACGGGAACGTCGAACGTGGCGCCGTCGGGGACGGTGAGGTCGCGGACGAAGGCGAACCGCTCGGCGAGCTCCTCCGGGTCCTCCACCCGGATCACGCCCAGGCTGCCGCCGAGGCGCGCGGTTTGAGGATGGCCGGGTAGCCGGTCTCGCCGGCCGCCTTCAGCGCCTCCTCCAGCGTGCCGACGGCCAGGGAGCGGGGCTGCGGCACGCCGTGGGCGTCGAGCGCGACCCGGGTCAGGTGCTTGTCGCGGCAGCGGCGCACCATCCCGGTGTCGCCGCCGGGCAGGCCCAGGGCCTCCGCGACGTGGGCGGCCGCCAGGATCCTGGCCTCGTCCCAGCAAAGCACGCCGTGGACGGGCTCGCGGGCGGCCAGGTCGAGCGCGGCGGGGACCATCCCGGGGCCGTCCACGGTGCTGTCCACCAGGGTCCAGCCGGTGACGTGCTCGCGCTCCCAGCCGGGCTCGGCGGTGGCGAACAGGTGGATCCGGTACTCGGTCGCGATCGAGCGCAGCAGGTACTCGCGGTAGTGCCGCATCCCTGTCGCGATCACCAGGACCAGCGGGCGGTCGTCTGCGGTCATCGTCATGCCTCCTTGGCGGTCGTCACGAGCTGCTTGTCGGGGGCCTGCCCCGGGGTCTCCAGGGCGTCGAAGAACTCCTCGCGGACGGCCTCGTCCTCGGTCGGGGCGATGCGGGAGGCCGCGAGGCGGAGCAGGGGCGGCGCCATCATCGAGGTCGCGACCGCGACCAGGACGATCACGGTGTAGGACGCGGTGGTCAGCACGCCGAGCCGGAGCCCGACCATGGCGACGATCACCTCGATGACGCCCCGGGAGTTGAGGCCGGCGCCCAGGGCCAGCGCCTCCCAGCGGGTGCGCCGCGCGATGCGCGCCCCCAGGTAGGCCCCGGCGAACTTGCCGAGGACGGCGACGGCGAGGACCAGCAGCCCCGCGCCGAGCACGACGGGGTTCGCCAGCTCGGTCAGGTCCATCCGCAGGCCCGCCGTGGCGAAGAAGATCGGCGCCAGCACCGCGGCGACGAACGTCTGCAGCGGGGCGAGCCGGGCGACCTTCAGGTCCGGGGACGACCCGATGAGCGCCCCGCAGACGAAGGCGCCGAGGACGGCCTCGAAGCCCAGCGCGTGGGTCACCGCCGCGAAGAGCAGGAACAGCACGGTCACCGCGGCGATCAGGGTGCGGTCCCCGTGGCCGCGGTCGGCCAGCCGCAGCACCGCCGCGACCACCCTGCGGCCGATCAGCAGGGAGGCCAGGACGAACACCGCCAGCAGCGCGATCGCGGTCAGCGCCGCCTGGCCGGTGCGGGCTCCGGCGGTGGCGAGCGCGGAGACCACGGAGAGCAGGAACCAGCCCGCCACGTCGTCGATCACGGAGGTGCTCAGGATGAGCTGGCCGATGTCCCGGTGGAGCAGGCGCATCTCGGTGAGGATCTTGGCGATGACGGGGATCGCGCTGACGCACAGCGCGACGCCGAGGAAGAGGGCGAACACCGCGGGGTCGGTGCCGCCGGCGATCATCTCCGGCGGGGCCAGGAACCCGATCCCGACGCCGAGGGCCAGGGGCACCAGGAGTCCCGTGCCGCTGATCCAGGCCGCCGACCTGCCCTGGCGCCGCAGGAAGCCGGTGTCGAGGTGCATGCCGGTCATGCCGACCAGGAGCAGGACGCCGAGCTGGCCGACGGCGTCGATCAGGTGGAAGCGGGCCGGGTCCTGCGGCAGCAGCCAGGCGAACAGGTCCGGGGCGGCGTTGGCCAGCAGCGACGGCCCGATGAGGATGCCCGCGCACAGCTCGCCGAGGAGCGCCGGCAGCCCGAACCGGGCGGAGAGCCGTCCGAGCAGGGTCGCCAGGCCGAGGAGCAGGCCGAGCTGGAGGAGGAAGGTCATCAGGTGGTGGGCGGGGATGACGGCGACGGGCGCCCCGGCCAGGGGGACGGCGAGGGGTTCGGCGAAAGGCGCGGTGAGCGTCGCGGCCGAGGTCACGGCGTCACTTCCCGTTCTCGACGTAGTACCAGTTCTCCGGCGAGATCATGCCGAAGGGGTTGATCGGCTCGAAGCCCCGCAGGTCGTTCGCGATCTCGAACAGCCGCAGCGAGAAGTTCGGGATGAAGATGACCGGGACCTGCTCGGCGATGTAGTCCTGGTAGTCGTAGAGCGCGCCCAGGTCGTCGGTGGTGACCGACTTCGCGATCAGCTCGTCGGCCTTCGGGTCGCTGTAGTGGCCGAAGTTGCCCCCGGCGTCGGTCTTGAACAGGATCTCGCCGCTCGGGAAGTGGTAGACCCAGCCGCCGCCCCAGGTGCTCAGCTCCCACAGGCAGGGGCTGTCCGGCCCGGGGACGCACGGGGCGTCCTCGGCGACCAGGACCGAGCCGTAGACCTCCTGCAGCCGCAGCTCGACGCCGGCGCGCGCCGCGTCGTCGCGGAACCGCTCCATCAGCCGGGTGAGCGCCGGGCGCCCCTCGGCGTACCGGAGCGAGAAGCTGAGCTTCGTGCCGGCCGGAATGCCCGCGCCAGCCTGGCCGGGGCCCTCGCCGGGATCGGCGCACACCGCCGGGAAGACGCTCGTGTCCCAGCCGTTGGCGGCCAGCAGCGCGCGGGCCCGCTCAGGGTCGAAGGGCAGGACCGGCGGGCCCTGCAGGGCGGGCGAGACCAGGTCGCTCGCGGGGTGGCAGGGCACGGGGCCGTCCTGCCGGTAGGCGTAGCCGTGGTAGATCTCGCGGGCCGCCCGGTCCTGGTCGAGCGTGTGCTGCATCGCCTGCCGGATGTAGGTCTGGGCGAGCAGCTTCCCGGCCACGGTCGGGTTGTTGTAGTTGAGGGGGATGTAGCGGATGCAGAACGCGGCCTGCGGGACCAGCGTGTAGTGCTCGGCGAGCGGGTTGGGGCCGCCCTTGGTGGGGTCGTCGGTGGGCTCGGTGCTGAAGCTGAGCGGCAGGTAGCCGACCTGGACGCCGTCCGGGCCGTCCGGGCCGGCCAGGAGCCGCTCGTACTCCTCGCCGTCCGACATGAACGGGATCTGGCGGAACTCGTCGAGGTACGGCTTGTTGGGACCGGAGTAGTGCTCGTTGGGCACGAAGGTGACGACGCCCTCCATGGTGTAGCTCTTCAGCCGCCACGGGCCGCTGACCACGCTCCAGACGGGGCTGTCGGCCCAGTGCACGCGGTCGGAGTTGTCCTCCTCCAGCAGGCCGCCGTTCTCGGCCATCAGGAAGTCGTAGACGGCCTCGACGTCGGCCGGGTTCCCGGAGGCGTCGGCCGGCCCGTCGGCGGTGCGGTCCCAGGCCCGGGGCATCGGGGTGATGGTGCTGAGCTGGTTCATCAGCACCCAGCGCTTGGAGTAGGCCTTGTCGAAGGTGAAGTAGACCTTGTCCTCGGCGAGCTTGCCGTAGGAGACCAGGTTGTCGGGGAAGTACCCGGGGACGTACTCGCCGTAGCGCTCGCCCTTGACGGCCATCATGTTGACCCAGAACAGCACGTTGTCCGCGCAGACGGTCTCGCCGTTGGACCACTTCCAGGGCTTGACCGTGACGGTGACCGTCCGGCCGTCCTCGCTCCACTCCGGCGGCTCGCCGATGCTGAGGTCGTAGTCGACCTCGGGGGTGCCGTGGGTGCCGAAGAAGTACAGCGGCCGGTACATCAGGATCTGGAATTCCAGCAGGTTGCGGGTGCCGAAGCGCTCCGGCGGGGTGAACGGGAAGATGATCGACGGGGGGAAGCCGGGCGCGCAGGCCCAGGTGACGGTCCCGCCCTTGACGGGGGTCTCGCCGTGCGGGCGCGCGGGGGCCTCCGCGTCGATGGCCTCCGTGCCGATGGTCGCGGTGTCGATGGTCGCGGTCATGTCCGGTCCTCGTGCTCGTGCTCGTCGGTGGAGGTGGTGATGGAGGTGGAGGTGGCGGGGAGCTCCTCCAGCAGGGAGACGCCGGTGGCGGCGTGCTCGCCGTACCGCTCCCACTCCTCGTGCAGCCGGACGCGCCCGTCGGCGAGCGTCTCCGGGGTGCTGTGGCAGCGGCCCGAGACGATCTCCCCGGTGTCGAGGACCATGCAGTAGGCGAAGTCGAGGGTGCCGTCGGGGGCGCAGACTCCGGTGAGGGCGCCGCGCCGGGCGTGGCCGCCGGCGAACTCGCCCCACAGCAGGTCGTCCTCCTGCCGGTAGGTCGCGGTCGGCGACTCCACCCCGGCGGGCACGTCCCCGGAGGTGAAGCGCCGTCCCTCGTAGCCGTTCTCCGGGGCGCTCATCGAGGGCCCCCGCGCAGCTCCAGCGTGCAGCACTTGGCGCTGCCGCCGGACTTGAGCAGCTCCGACAGCTCCACGCCGATCGGCTCGAAGCCGCGCTCGCGCAGCTCGTCCATGAGGTGGACGGCGGCGGGCGGCATCAGGACGTGGCGGCCGTCGGAGACGGCGTTCAGGCCGAAGGCCTCGGCGTCGGCCTCGGTGGCGATGACCGCGTCGGGGTAGAGCACGCGCAGCACGCCCTGGCTCTCCCGGGAGAACGCCCCCGGATAGTACATGATCAGTTCGTCGTCGAGTACGGCCAGCGCCGTGTCGAGGTGGTAGAAGCGCGGGTCCACCAGCCGGAGCCCGGCGACGGGGAGGCCGAAGAACCTCTCGGCCTCGCGGTGCGAGCGGACGTCGGTGCGGAAGCCGGTCCCGGCGAGCAGGTAGCGGCCGGCCGCCAGGTAGTCGCCCTCCCCCTCGTTGACGTGGACGGCCTCGCGGGTCTCGTAGCCGCGGGCGCGGAACCACTCCAGGTAGGCCGGGCCCTCCGCGGCGCGCTCGGCGTGCCGGAAGCGGGCCGAGAGCACCTTGCCTCCGATGACCGTGGCGCCGTTGGCGGCGAAGACCATGTCGGGGTAGCCGGGCAGCGGCTCGATGAGCTCCACCCGGTGGCCGAGGGCCTGGAAGGCGCGGAGCAGTCCCTCCCACTGGAGCCGGGCCAGGGCGCCGTCCACCGGCTTCCCGGGGTCCATCCAGGGGTTGATGGAGTAGACGACGTCGAAGTGGGTGGGCGGGCACATCAGGTAGCGGCGGGTCCGGGCGGCCGCCGCCGGGGCCGGCGGCGCGGCGAGGCCGGCGG
>NZ_CDRNDK010000299.1:0-8200 GCF_977012225.1 Planomonospora algeriensis
CGCCCCGCCGCAGACCACCCACCCCCTCCTCATCCAGGGCGGCATGGGCGTCGGCGTATCCGGCTGGCGGCTGGCGCGGGCCGTCGCCCGCACCGGGCAGCTCGGCGTGGTCTCCGGCGTCGCCCTGGACGTCGTACTGGCCCGGCGGCTGCAGCAGGCGACCCCGGCGGCGACCTGCGCCGCGCCCTGGCCGCCTTCCCCTTCCCCGACGTCGCCGCCCGCATCCTGCAGCGCTATTACGTACCCGGCGGCCTGCCCGGCGGCCGGCCCTACCGGCCGGTGCCCAAACTCGGCCTGCGCCCCCACCCGCACCGCACCGAACTGACCGTGGCCGCCAACTTCACCGAGGTGTTCCTGGCCCGCGAAGGCCACCACGGCCCCGTGGGCGTCAACTACCTGGAAAAGATTCAGATGGCCACACCCGCCGCCGCCTACGGCGCGCTGCTGGCCGGCGCCGACTACGTCCTCATGGGCGCGGGCATCCCCTCGGAGATCCCCCGGCTGCTCGACGCGCTCGCCGCCCACCACCCGGCCGAGATCTCCGTCACCGTCGCCGGAGCCGACACCGGCCGCCGCCACACCACCGGCATCGACCCCGCCGCCCTGCACGGCCGCACCCGGCCGGAGCCCCTCAAGCGCCCCCGCCTGCTGGCCATCGTCTCCTCCGACGTGCTGGCCGCCTACCTGGCACGGCGACCGGAGACCCGGCCCGACGGATTCATCATCGAAGGCCCCACCGCCGGCGGCCACAGCGCCCCACCCCGCGGCCGCCTCCGCCTCGACGAGACCGGCCAGCCCCTGTACGGACCCCGCGACCGCCCCGACACCGCCAAGATCGCCGCCCTCGGGCTGCCGTTCTGGCTCGCCGGAGGCCACGCCGGCCCCCAAGGACTGCAGCGGGCGCTGCAGACCGGCGCCACCGGAGTCCAGGTCGGCACCGCCTTCGCCCTGTGCCGCGAATCCGGCCTGGACGACGACCTGCGCCGCCGCCTGCTGGCCGGCGCCGCCGACGGCACCCTGACCATCCGCAACGACCCCGACGCCTCACCGGCCGGCTTCCCCTTCAAAATCGCCGACCTGCCCGGCACCGCCGCCGACGCCGGCGTCTACACCGCCCGGCCGCGCCTGTGCGACCTGGGCCACCTGCGCACGCCGTACCTCAAACCCGACGGCGCGGTCGGCTACCGCTGCCCCGCCGAACCGGTCGCCACCTACATCCGCAAAGACCGCCCCGAAACCGACACCACCGGCCGCAGATGCCTGTGCAACGGCCTGGTCAGCGCCATCGGCCTGGCCCAGCACCGCCCCGACGGCTACACCGAGCCGCCGCTGCTCACCCTCGGCCAGGACCTCGCCTTCCTCGCGGACCTGCCCGCCGACCACACCGCCGCCGACGTCGTCGCCGGCATCCTCGGCACCCGCCGAGACGAAAGGACCACCCCATGACCCGCCACCCGCTGCGGCCCGTCCGCCGCGACGTCGGCTCCGCCCCGTTCATCGTCATCTGGGAAGCCACCCGCGCCTGCCCGCTGGCCTGCCGCCACTGCCGCGCCGAAGCCCGCCCCGACCGCGACCCCGCCGAACTGACCACCGACCAGGCCACCGAGCTGATGCGCCAGATCACCGCCTTCGGCCGGCCCGCCCCGCTGTTCGTCATCACCGGCGGCGACCCCTTCGCCCGGCCCGACCTGTACGACCTGATCGCCCGCGCCCGCGAACTCGGCCTGTCCCCGGCCGTCTCACCCTCGGCCACCCCGGCCCTCACCCCCGCCGCCCTGGCCCGCCTGCGCCAGGCCGGCGCCTCGGTCATCTCCCTCAGCCTCGACGGCGCCACCGCCGCCGCACACGACGAGTTCCGCGGCTTCAGCGGCGTCTTCGGACGCACCCTGCGCGCCTGGCAGGCGGCCCGCGACACCGGACTCAAAGTGCAGATCAACACCACCGTGACCCGCACCAACCTGATGGACCTGCCCGACATCGCCCGCCTGGTACGCGAACGCGGCGCCCTGCTGTGGAGCGTGTTCCTGCTCATCCCGACCGGCCGCGGCCGCGACCTGACCTCGCTGACCGCCGCCGAGACCGAGGACGTGCTGAACTTCGTCCACGACATCGGCCGCACCGTCCCGGTCAAGACCACCGAGGCGCACCACTTCCGCCGCGTCGCCCTGCAGCGGCACGTCCTGGCCGCCCGCGGAGCCGACCACGAGCAGATCCTCGGCCTGGGACCGCTCTACCGCGACCTGCGCCGCCGCGCCGAAACCTGCGGGCTCATCGGCGCCGACCGCACCCGCAGACCACCCATCGACGTCAACGCCGGCCGCGGCCTGGTGTTCGTCTCCCACACCGGCGAGGTGTCCCCCTCGGGATTCCTGCCGCTGCCCGCCGGCGACGTGCGCGAGCACCCGCTGACCGACATCTACCGCCACTCGGAGGTCTTCACCCGCCTGCGCGACCCGGCACGGCTGGGCGGACGGTGCGGCGCCTGCGAGTTCAGCGCCGTCTGCGGCGGCTCACGCTCCCGCGCGTTCGCCGTCACCGGCGACGCGCTGGCCGAAGAACCCTGGTGCGGCTACACCCCCGGCAGCTTCCCCTACCCCGAGGACCTGGCGCAGCTGCTCTGAGGCCGTACACCACCGCAGGCCGGTCCGCCCGCACGACGAACCAGGGCAGGGCCGGACCCGCCGCTCAGCCGCGCTGACCGACCCGCCGGCCCGACACCTGCTCGGCGGCGATGACGATGAAGTGGTCACGCGTTCCCGGCGCCCACGGCATCAGCGGCAGCGCGGCCAGCCGCGCGACCTCGAGGGGCTCCTCCACCGCCCGGGCATGCCCCACCACCGTCACCGACCACCCGGTACGCCCGACCGGATCGAACTCGTCGACCTCGAAGGCCACGACGGTCCGGCGCGTGGCGGCGGCCAGCTTGGAACCGACCGTCGTACGGATGACGATGTCCTCGGCGTCCAAGCAGAAATTGACCGGCTGCACGGCCGGCAGCGCACGGTCGGTGAAGACGATCCGCCCGATCGGGCATGAGCCCAGCAGACTCATGCACTCCTCATAGGAGAGCACCTGCAGGCCGGCCGAGTCGAGTGTCATACCCCCAGCCTGCCAGACCACCCACCTGCGGGATTAGGGACGAAAGTCCCTTCGTCGCCGCCGCAGGACCCGTGCCGCGCCCCGGCCGCCGCCACACCGCCGCCCCGCACGACCCCGCCGAGGGACGAACGCCTTGATCACCAAAGGACCTCAGCCCCTAAATGATCAAGAGAAAAGCGGGAACCGTAGTCCCCATGGACAAACTGCAGCGCATCGACGCCTACTGGCGAGCCGCCAACTACCTGTCCGTCGGACAGATCTACCTGCTGGACAACCCCCTGCTCACCGAACCCCTCGCAACCCAGCACCTCAAACCCCGCCTGCTCGGACACTGGGGCACCACCCCCGGACTGAACTTCTGCTTCGCCCACCTCAACCGGATCATCGCCGAACGCGACCAAGACATGATCTACATCGCCGGCCCCGGCCACGGCGGCCCCGCCGCAGTCGCCCACGCCTGGCTCGAAGGCTCCTACACCGAGAAATACCCCGACATCACCCAAGACGCCGAAGGCATGCGGAAACTCTTCCGCCAATTCTCCTTCCCCGGCGGCATCCCCAGCCACGTCGCCCCCGAGACCCCCGGCTCCATCCACGAAGGCGGCGAACTCGGCTACGCCCTCACCCACGCCTACGGCGCCGCCTTCGACAACCCCGGCCTGGTCGTCGCCTGCATCGTCGGAGACGGCGAGGCCGAAACCGGCCCACTGGCCGCCAGCTGGCACTCCAACAAATTCCTCGACCCCTACCGCGACGGCGTCGTCCTGCCCATCCTGCACCTGAACGGCTACAAGATCGCCAACCCGACGGTCCTGGCCCGCATCCCCGAAGAAGAACTCCTCAAACTCATGGAGGGCTACGGCCACCGCCCCCACATCATCTCCGGCGACGACCCCGCCACCATGCACGAACTCACCGCCCGCACCCTCGACACCGTCTTCGACCAGATCGCCGAATTCAAGAACGGCCAGACCACCCGCCTACCCATGATCATCCTGAGGACCCCCAAAGGCTGGACCGGCCCCCGCGAAGTCGACGGCCTGCCCGTCGAAGGCACCTGGCGCTCCCACCAGGTCCCCCTGTCCAACGTCCGCGGCAACGACGAACACCGGCACCTGCTCGAAGAATGGATGCGCTCCTACCGGCCCGAAGAACTCTTCGACACCGACGGCCACCCCAAACCCGAGATCTTGCAGACCGTACCCACCGGCCCCCGCCGCATGAGCGCCAACCCCCACACCAACGGCGGCGAGATCCTGCGCCCCCTCGCCCTGCCCGACTTCCGCGACTACGCCGTCGACGTCAAGACACCCGCCGCCCAGCAGACCGAACCCACCCGCGTCCTCGGCGCCTTCCTGCGCGACATCATCGCCGCCAACCCCCAGACCTTCCGCCTCATGGGCCCCGACGAAACCGCCTCCAACCGGCTCGGCGCCGTCTTCGAGACCACCGACCGCACCTGGAACGCCGAGATCCTGCCGACCGACACCGACCTGGCGCCGCGGCCGCGTCATGGAGGTCCTGTCAGAGCACCTGTGCCAAGGCTGGCTGGAGGGCTATCTGCTCACCGGCCGCCACGGCCTGTTCAACTGCTACGAAGCCTTCATCCACATCATCGACGCCATGTTCAACCAGCACGCCAAATGGCTCGACGCCTGCCACGACATCCCCTGGCGACGCCCCATCGCCTCCCTCAACTACCTGCTCTCCTCCCACGTCTGGCGCCAGGACCACAACGGCTTCAGCCACCAGGACCCCGGCTTCCTCGACGTCGTCGTCAACAAGAAAGCCGACGTCGTCCGCGTCTACCTCCCACCGGACGCCAACACCCTGCTCTCCGTCGGCGACCACTGCCTGCGCTCCCGCGACTACGTCAACGTCATCGTCGCCGGCAAACAACCCGTCCTCGACCTGTTCACCATGGACGAGGCCATCGCCCACTGCACCCGCGGCCTGGGCATCATCGAATGGGCCAGCAACGACACCGGAGGCGAACCCGACGTCGTCCTGGCCTGCGCCGGAGACGTCCCCACCCTGGAAACCCTCGCCGCCGCCGCCCTCCTGCGCCGCCACCTGCCCGACCTGAAGGTCCGCGTCATCAACGTCGTCGACCTCATGCGCCTGCAACCCCCCAGCGAACACCCCCACGGCATGTCCGACGCCCAGTTCGACGCCCTGTTCACCCCCGACAAACCCGTCATCTTCGACTTCCACGGCTACCCCTGGCTCATCCACCGCCTCACCTACCGCCGCCACGGCCACCACAACATCCACGTCCGCGGCTACAAAGAGGAAGGCACCACCACCACCCCCTTCGACATGGCCATGCTCAACGACATCGACCGCTACCACCTCGTCATGGACGTCATCGACCGCGTCCCCGGCCTCGGCACCCGCGCCGCCCACCTGCGCCAGCAGATGTCCGACGCCCGCCTGCGCGCCCGCGCCCACACCCGCCAGCACGGCGAAGACCTCCCCGAGATCCGCGACTGGACCTGGACCCACTGACACCCCACCCGGACCCGGACCCGGGCACCCGCCGGCCGCGAGCACACCCCCGGCCGCGGCCGGCACCCCCCGCACCGGCCCCTTCCGGTACGACACACCGCCACCCACCCCCCGCACAAGGCATGATCATGGGGGAGAGGAACCCCGCGACCACCGCCCCCCGAGCGGCCCCACCAACCGGGAGGAGACCACCACGATGGACATCATGAAACTGGCCGAGCAGACCCGCGACACCACCGCCGTCAGCCGCGTGTTCGGCGAACCCGTCACCCGCGACGGCATCACCGTCATCCCCGTCGCCAAGATCACCGGAGGCGGGGGAGGAGGAAGGGGCAGCGGCAAGCAGCAGACCGGCCGGCACCCAGGCCAGCCCGGTGAAGGCTCCGGCGAAGGCGAAGGCGGCGGATTCGGCCTCAGCGCCGCACCCGCAGGAGTGTTCGTCATCAAGGACGGCGAAGTCCGCTGGCAACCCGCCCTCGACGTCAACCGCATCGTCCTGGGCGGCCAGCTCGTCGGCGTGGTACTGCTGCTGACCATCCGCACCGTCGCCCGCCTGCTCGCCCGCCGCCGCGGCAGGCGCTGACGACCCCGCAAGAACCCGGCACCTCCACCGGTGCGGGACCACCCGACCGGCCCCGCACCCAAGCCGCCCCCGCCGCAGGCGCCCAGCACGCCGCCCGCCGACGACAGCGGGGGAGGGGAGGGCCGAAAGTCCCGCCGGACGGGGACCTCAGGTCGGCCGAGCGGTGCCGTACGGCTCTGCGAGGAAGAGGGCGCGAACCGATGTACTGGGTGACGTAACCGAAAGACGAAAACCCCGGAAAGAGAGCCGATCATGGCCATCATCGAAGGCCGCGCCCCGGTCACCGGACGCCCCTCCGCCCCCACCGCGACCGCCGCCCCCACCGCGCTCACCCCCCGCACCCCGCCGCCCTACGCCTTCGGCGTCGCCCGCATCGCCCTGGGCTGGGTCTTCCTGTGGGCCTTCCTCGACAAGATGTTCGGCCTCGGATTCTCGACCGCCGCCGCCAAGGCCGTCGTCAACGGCGGCAGCCCCACCACCGGCTTCCTCAAGGGCACCGGCGAGAACGCCCTCGGCGGCCTCTTCGGCGCCCTGGCCGGACAGGCCTGGGTCGACTGGCTGTTCATGACCGGCCTGCTCGGCATCGGCCTGGCCCTCATCACCGGCGCCGGCATCCGCATCGCCGCCGCCAGCGGCACCGCGATGATGCTCATGATGTGGGCCGCCGAACTGCCCCTGGCCACCAACCCCTTCATGGACGACCACATCGTCTACGCCCTCGTCCTGATCGCCCTGGCCCTGGCGAGCGCCGGAGACACCCTCGGCCTGGGCGCCCGGTGGGGCAAGACCGCCCTGGTCGAGCGACTGCCCATCCTGAAGTGACCGCCCGCCGCACCCGACCGCCCGCACGCAAAGCGCCCGCTCCTCCCGACCCGGAGGACGGGCGCTTTCCCATCCCCACGGAACGTCCTCCCGCGAGAGCCCCGAGACCTCTTCAGCTCCAAGACCTCTCGCAGGGCCCCGGAAAGCCCGCCCCGCCCGCCGTACACGAGAACCGCCGCAAGACCTGCGCCCCGGCCGCCCCGCACGGCGCCCCGGCGAGCCACCGGAACAGCGGACGCCCGCCACCGTCATTACTCGAATATGGACTTACCGGCACTTTCATTCAGCCGGCTGCGGGCACAGGGGAGATGCACCCGGACGACGCCCACGGTGGAAGGTGATCGCAGTGCCGATCCCGGAAGCGGCCCCCGCCCACACCCATCCGGACGAAGGGGCCCGGCACGGCCGCCTGACCGCCCGCCCCGCCCTCACCTCCGCCACCGCCGAACCCGGCACCCACCGGCTGACCGGACAGGCCCTGCTGCACGTCCCGCGGACCTCCCGCCCGCCCACTCGCCTGGCCGTCGTCCTCCACGGCGCCGGAGGCACCGCCGAACAGGCCCTGAGCTGGCTGTCCCCCCACGCGGACACCGCCGCCGCACTGCTCGTGGCGCCCCAGTCAATCGCCTCCACCTGGGACATGATCACCGGCGGATACGGCCCCGACGTGGCCCGCCTCGACACCGACCTGCGCGAGGCCTTCGCCCGCACCTCCATCGACCCCGGCCGCGTCGCCATCGCCGGTTTCTCGGACGGCGCCTCCTACGCGCTCTCCCTCGGCGTGACCAACGGCGACCTCTTCACCGCCGTCCTGGCCTTCTCCCCGGGATTCCTGGCACCCCTCGTCCACCACGGCCGGCCCCGTTTCCACGTCTCGCACGGCACCGCCGACCGCGTCCTGCCGGTCGAACGCTGCAGCCGCCGCATCGTCCCCCGGCTGCGCAAGAGCGGATATCCCGTCACCTACGAGGAGTTCACCGGCGGCCACGAGATACCCGCGCGCACCGCGGCCGAGGCGATGCGCTGGTGGACGCGGGAGTGAGCCTCCCGGAAAACCACAACACCCATCAGAGCAGAGGACACACCCGTGATCCGTCGCGATCCGTAAGAAGAGGCAGGAAACGGACAGCGAAGCCGCGCCGCCCGCAGGGCACGCGGGCCGGGCGGGCGGCGCTGGCCGCAGGCGCC
>NZ_CDRNDK010000300.1:0-8161 GCF_977012225.1 Planomonospora algeriensis
AGCCGGCCAGCCGCGCGGCGCCCGGCACCGTACGGCCCGGCCCGGCGATCGTGGCGATCGCCCGCCTGCCCCGTTCGTACAGGTGGTTCACCGCGGTGCGGGCGCCGCCGGCGTTGTCGGAGATGACGTGGGTCGCCCGGGGCCCCGTGACCGGGCGGTCCAGTGAGACGCAGGGCACGCCGCTCTCCGCGAGCCGGAGCAGGGCGGGGTCCTGCGTGCCGTTGTCGATGAAGACCACGCCGTCGAGATTGTGTCTTCTCACGGCACGGTCGTGGCTTCCCTCGCCGTCGCTCGTGGCGAGCATGAGAAGGTGATATCCCCGTTCGCTCAGCGCTGTTTTCAGGCCGATGAGGATTTCCTGGAGAAAAGGGTGCCGCCATCCGGGGCGCCGGTGGTGCGTGTCCCAGACGAGGCCGATCATGTAGGACTTCTTTGTGGCAAGGGTCCGGGCGGACTCGTTCGGCAGGTAGCCGATGCGCGCCGCGACGCTGAGGACGTTCTGGCGGGTGTCGGGGTTCACCACCTCGGGGTTGTTGAAGACTCGGGAGACTGTCGCCACCGACACGCCGCACTGACGTGCCAGCTCTCTGATCGTTGCCACGACCGCACACTATTGCATCTCTGCATGTAACCGGTTTCATGTAACCGGTTACACGGGACCGTAGCCCTCCGTCCCCCTCGCGTCAAGGCCCCACCTCCGCCACCGCGGGGAGAAGGGCGGATCTCCGCGCCGTTGAATGGCCATAACCCCGCGTTGCGCATTCGTTACTTGACAGGGGCGGCCTTTTGTCTGTGAAATCTCGTCCGTCGCGTGTTGCCCGCGGCCGCGCATCTTCGCATCTCTGGGACATTTTTAGCTTCTGTTGCGAAAAGGAGTCGCAATGTCCTCGAGCAGGAGACGGTCTATCCGCCGCAAGGCGGATCGGTTGTTGCGGCGGCCGAGTGGCGGATCAGGTAGGACGGTTCCGCCGCTCGATGTGCCGATGCAGGACGCTGACCGGTGCGCCGCTCACGCTCCCGACGAAGTAGGAGCCCGGCCGCGGCTTGGTCGCCCGGTAGGAGCAGCATCTTCCGGTTCTGCTGTTTCCGTGACGAATGTTAAACGGATGGTAATGTCTGCGGGGTGCAGCTCCGCTATACCTACCGGATCGACCCGTTCCCCGCCCAGCGCGCCGCGCTGGCACGGGCGTTCGGGTGCGCCCGGACGGTGTTCAACGACGGGCTGCGAGCACGTCGGGAAGCTCACGCGAATGGCCTGCCGTACATCGGGGACGCCGAGCTGTCGCGGCGGGTCATCACCGCAGCGAAGAAGACGTCGGAGCGAGCCTGGCTGGGGGAGGTGTCGGCGGTGGTGCTGCAGCAGGCGCTCGCCGACCTGAACACCGCCTACCGCAACTTCTTCGCCTCGCTGTCCGGGCAGCGCAAGGGGCCGAAGGCCGGCGCGCCGCGGTTCCGCTCCCGCAAGGACGCTCGACAGGCAATCCGGTTCACCAAGAACGCCAAGTTCACGGTCACGGCGGGCGGGAGGCTGCGCCTGCCGAAGATCGGGGACATCCCGGTGCGATGGTCACGGGACCTGCCGTCCGAACCGTCGTCGGTCACAGTGGTCAAGGACGCGGCCGGGCGGTACTTCGCCTCCTTCGTCGTGGAGGCCAAGGAGGATCCGCTACCCGAGGTGACCGGCGAGGTCGGGATCGACCTGGGACTACGGAACTTCGCGGTGCTGTCGGATGGCCGCACGATCGACAACCCGCGGTTCCTGCGGCAGGCGGAGCAGAAGTTCACGAAGCTCCAACGCGCCCTGTCTCGCAAGGAGAAGGGAAGCAGAAACCGGGCCAAGGCCCGGGCGAAGGTCGCCCGTCAGCACGCGAAGATCACCGACGCGCGCCGCGAGTTCTGCCACCAGCTGTCCACGATGCTCGTTCGCGAGAACCAAGTGATCTGCATCGAGGACCTGGCGGTGGCGGGGCTGGCACGCACCCGGCTGGCCAAGAGCGTGCACGATGCGGGCTGGTCGCAGTTCACCGGCATGCTGGAGTACAAGGCGAAACGCTACGGGCGGACGTTCATCCGGATCGGCCGCTGGTTCCCGTCGTCGAAGCTGTGCTCGGCTTGCGGGGCGCGGCAGGAGGCAATGCCGCTGCACGTGCGGGAGTGGGAGTGCGCGTGCGGGGCGGTGCATGACCGGGACGTCAACGCCGCGAAGAACCTGTTGGCCGCCGGGAGGCGGCTGGTCGCCGCTGGACGGAAACCCGTGCCTGGGATGGGCGGGAAGCGGAGACCGAAAACGCCTGCGGAGACCGGTAAGACCCTCAAGCCCGCGCATGAGCGGGGGCGGCGGGGCACGGTCGGTGAAACAGGAAGCCACCGAAGTACCGCATGACATGCACGCGGCACAGACGGAATCCTCGGGCTTCGACCCGGGGAGCGCGTCAAACGACCGACTTCGCACTCGTGCTGACCGGCACCGTGATCGCGACCATCCCCATGCTGGTCGTGTTCGCGCTGCTCGGCAGACAGATCATCGGAGGAATCATGTCTGGAGCGATCAAGGGATGACGGCCATCGAAGAGCGAGCCCGGCAGCGCCGGCTCTTCCCGCCGGGATTCGTCTGGGGGGTCGCCACCTCGTCGTACCAGATCGAGGGGGCGGTCGACGCCGACGGGCGCGGCCCGTCGATCTGGGACGCCTTCTCCCGGGTGCCGGGCGCGGTGGCGGCGGGGGAGTCGGGCGACCCCGCCTGCGACCACTACCACCGCTGGCCGGAGGACGTGGAGCTGATGGCCGGCCTCGGCGTCGGCGCCTACCGGCTCTCGGTGGCCTGGCCGCGCGTCTTCCCCGACGGGGGCGGCCGGGTCAACCAGCGGGGACTGGACTTCTACCGCCGCCTGGTCGACGGGCTGAACGAGCGCGGCATCACCCCGTTCGTCACCCTCTACCACTGGGACCTGCCGCAGGCGCTGGAGGAGCGCGGCGGCTGGCGGGTCCGCGAGACCGCCGAGCGCTTCGCCGAGTACGCCGAGACCGTGCACGGGGCGCTCGACGGCGTGCCGTACTGGATCACGCTGAACGAGCCCTACTGCTCGTCGATCACCGGGTACGCCGAGGGCCGCCACGCGCCCGGCGCCCAGGAGGGGCACGGCGCGCTGGCCGCCGCGCACCACCTGCTGGTCGGGCACGGCCTGGCGGTCGCCCGGATGCGGGGCAGCGCCCGCCCCGGCGAGCAGATCGGCGTGACCCTCAACATGTCCCCGGCGGTGCCCGCGAGCCCGTCGGACGAGGACGCCGCCGCCGCGCGCCGCATGGACCTGATGGTCAACCGGCAGTTCACCGAGCCGCTGCTGGGCGCCGCCTACCCCGGCGACATGGCGAAGGTCTACGGGGAGATCAGCGACTTCTCGTTCCGCCGCGACGGCGACCTGACGCTCATCTCGGCGCCGCTGGACTTCCTCGGGGTGAACTACTACTACCCGATCCACGCCGCGACGCGCCGTACCGGCAGCCCGACCCGGCGCTGCGCTCGGCCTTCGACATCGGCGTGCGCACGGTGGCGCCGGACGGGCCGCCGGTCAGCGGGCTCGGCTGGCGCATCGAGCCGCGCGGCCTGCACGACACCCTCACCGGCCTGGCCACCCGCTACCCCGGGCTGCCGCCGGTCTTCATCACCGAGAACGGCTACGGCGACGCCGGCGAGCTCGACGACACCGGCCGCGTCGCCTACCTGCGCGACCACCTGGCCGCCACCGCGGCGGCCATCGACGCGGGGGTGGACGTGCGCGGCTACTTCTGCTGGTCGCTGCTGGACAACTTCGAGTGGGCCCGGGGCTACGCCGCCCGCTTCGGCCTCGTCCACGTCGACTACGCCACCCAGGCGCGCACGCCCAAGGCCAGCTACCACTGGTACCGCGAGGCCATCGCCGAGCAGCTGTGAGCTCCCGCCCCCCGCGCCCGCAGCGGCGCGGGGGACCAAGGGGCCGGGAGACCTCGTCTCAGGCGTCGTCGTCTCCCGCGAGCCTGCGGTAGGCGGGCCGCAGGAGGTCCAGGATCGGGATGTGCCGCGCCTTGACCGGCGGCGCGTCGAGGATGCGCAGCAGCAGGTCGGGCGGGGTGTCGGGCAGCTGCGCGTGCTCGCGCAGGCGGGCCGGGGAGACGCCCGGCTGGTAGAAGTCCGCCAGCCGCTCGGCGAACGGCACGTCGGCCACGTCGAACAGCCCCGGCCGGGCCGCGAGCCCGCCGCCGCCCGCCTCGCGGAGGGATCGGAGCAGGGCGTCCCGTTCCATCCCCCGCCAGGCCAGCACCAGGAACGGGTCGTCGTCGAACGCCTCGGCCAGCACGTACAGCACCGCCGACAGGTGCTTGCACGGGAAACCCCAGTCGGGGCACGAGCACTCCAGTTCCAGGTCGTGCTCGCCGGGGAAGAGCGGCAGACCGCACTCGTGGAAGACGTCCTCGATCTCCGGCGGCATCTCCCCGGCGAGCAGCTTCGCCCGGTAGAGCGCCTGCGCGGCGAGCGCCCCGGTGAGCCTCCGCCACTCGTCCGCGGGGTAGGCCGTGATCCCGATTCCGATCCGGTAGGGGGTGCGCCTGGAACCCTGGACCCGGGCGGTGACCAGCCCGGGGGCGAGCTCCAGGTCGAGGACCTGGCCGGACCGCGCGTACGTGCGCCCCCGGCTGAGCCTGCCGCGGTCGCAGATCCGCTCGAGGATGTCGACGAACCGGCGCGACCACCACTGCTCGCCGATCGATCCCCGGCGGTTGCGCGCCCGCAGGCCGCCCTCGATCCGGACCGGCCGGGCGGGCCCGGACGGCTTGCGCCCCCTCACGCGACGGCCTCGGGGCCGAGCCGGAACAGCTCGCGCAGCCGGTCGGTGGACAGGCCGGTGATCCAGTCCTCGCCGGTGCCGACGACGCTCTCGGCGAGCGCCTTCTTCCGTTCGATCATCTCGTCGATCCGCTCCTCCAGGGTGCCCACGCAGATGAACTTCCTGACCTGGACGTTCCGGGTCTGGCCGATCCGGAAGGCCCGGTCGGTCGCCTGGTCCTCCACGGCGGGATTCCACCACCGGTCCACGTGGACCACGTGGTTGGCGGCGGTCAGGTTGAGCCCGGTGCCCGCGGCCTTGAGCGAGAGCAGGAACAGCATCGGCTCGTCGTCGTGCTGGAACCGCTCGACCAGCGCGTCGCGCTGCCTCTTCGGCAGCCCGCCGTGCAGCCAGAGCACCGGCCGGTCCAGGTGCGCCGAGAGGTACGGCTGGAGCAGCGCGCCGAACTCGGTGTACTGGGTGAACACCAGCGCCTTGTCCCCCTCGCTGACGATCTCCTCGGCCAGCTCCTCCAGCCGGGCCAGCTTCCCCGACCGGCCGGGCAGCCGCGACCCGTCCTTGAGCAGGTGGGCCGGGTGGTTGCAGACCTGCTTGAGCTTCGTCATGGCGGCGAGCACGTTGCCGCGCCGCTCGATGCCCTCGCTGTCGCCGATCTTCGACATCATGTCCTCGACCACGGCCTGGTAGAGCGTGGCCTGCTCGGGGGTGAGGTTGCACCAGACCTTCACCTCCATCTTGTCCGGCAGATCGGAGATGATCGTCTTGTCGGTCTTGAGGCGCCGCAGCACGAACGGCCCGGTGGCGCGCCGGAGCGCGGCCGCCGCCTGCTCGTCGCCGTGCCGCTCGATCGGCTCCTGGTAGCGCTCCCGGAACGCCTTGGCCGAACCGAGCAGGCCGGGGTTGCAGAACTCCATGATCGACCAGAGCTCCGCCAGGTGGTTCTCGACCGGCGTGCCGGTCAGCGCGAGCCTGCTCCGCGCCGGGAGGGACCGTACGGCCTGCGCCTGCCGGGCGGCGCTGTTCTTGATGGCCTGCGCCTCGTCGCAGACGACCCGCGCCCAGGCGGGACCCGCCAGGGCCTCCCGGTCCCGCAGCGCGGTGCCGTACGTGGTGAGCACGAGATCCGCCTGAGCCACCCGTTCGGCCAGCTCGTCACCGCGCAACCGGGCGGCGCCGTGGTGCAGGTAGACGTCGAGCGAGGGGGCGAACCTGGCCGCCTCCTTCTGCCAGTTGCCGAGCAGGGACATCGGGCACACCAGCAGGGTCGGGTCCGGCCGGGCGCCGTCGGCGCGCTCGTCCAGGAGCAGGGCCAGGGTCTGCGCGGTCTTGCCCAGGCCCATGTCGTCGGCGAGGACGCCGCCGAGCCCGAGGCCCGACATGAAGCCGAGCCAGGACAGCCCGCGCTCCTGGTACGGCCGGAGCACGCCGCAGAACGCGGCAGGGGTCGCGATCGGCTCCAGCCGGCGGTCCGCCTCGCCGGAGAGCAGGTCCCCCAGCAGGCCGTCGGCGTCCACCTCGACCAGCGGCACTCCGTCGTCGCCGCCCCGGACGACCTCCCGGACCACCTCGGCGACCGTCATCACGCCCGCCCGGCGGTTCTCGACGGCCTTCAGCGCGGCGTCGAGCTGCCGGTCGTCCAGCTCGACCCAGCGGCCCCGCACCCGGACCAGCGGCACCTTGAGCCTGGCCAGCTCGGCCAGCTCCGCCTCGTCGACCGTCTCGTCGCCGATGGCCAGGTCCATCCGGAAGTCCACCAGCTGATCCAGCCCGAATCCCTGGCCGGAGGCCGCTCCCGGGCCGGTCTCCTGGGAGCGGGCGGTGAGCTTGAGTCCCAGCTGCGTCCGGCCCGCCCAGGTGGGCAGTTGCACGCCGAACCCGGCGGCGGCCAGGAGCGGGGCGGTCCGGCGCAGGAACAGGAACGCGCCCGCGGTGTCCAGGACGAGTTCCGAGGGCGCGGGGGTGCGCAGCGCCTCCTCCAGCGCGGGGTAGAGCCGCGCCGCCCGGCCCAGCCCGGCGAGCAGCGCCTCGTCGGGCCGGGCGGGAAGGCCGGGGGCGGTCTCGCCCGCCCAGACGAGCGGGGCCGGCAGGTAGAGGCTCGGGTCCTGCGACGACTGGACGGCGAACTCCACCCGCCAGGACGCGCCGTCCGGCGGCTGCGCGGACCGGCCGCGGGGCCTGCCGCGGGACCCGCCGCGCCCGCGGCGTTCACCGGACTCACCGGACTCACCGTGCCCGCCGTACTCTGCGACGAGATCGGCTCGCGGGGCCGGTCCGGACGCCGGTTCGAGCCGGGAACCGGGTTCGGGTTCGGTCAGGCGGAAGCAGACCCTGACCGCCGTGTCGAGCCGGTGCGCCGACCTGAACCACTCCTGAAGCGGCAGGGCCAGACTGTCCGCCTCGGCCCGGGTCAGCACGCCGAGCACGGCGTCCTCCCCGGTGAGCGCCACCGTCCAGCGGTCCGCGACCGGACTGCGGCGCCCCGGCCGGTGGCCGCCGAGCAGCCGGTCGGGGAGCGCCCGCCGTACCGCCGCGTCGGTGAGGCCTGCCAGGGCCTCCACCAGTACGTGGGCCGAGGGCCGCTCCTCCTCGGCGGCCCGGCAGACGGGAGGCATCGCGGTGGCGAGCTCGCGGAAGCGGTCGGCGTAGGGGCCGGTCAGCACCGGCCGCCACCGCGCCGCGTGGCCCTCCTCCTCGGCGACGAGCTGGGGCAGCACCTGGCCGCGGCGGATCAGCTCGCGCGCGTACTCCACGACGACGGTGAGATAACGCAGGGACGCTCCCGGTACTGGTGGGTTGTCGGCCCCGTCCGGGGATCCGCCGGGCTCGCGCTCCTCCGCGGGGCGCCGGGTCGTCTCATCGAGGCGGTCGAGCAGATCCAGTGCCGCGCCGGGCTCGACGAGCAGGGCGGGCACCCGCCAGGAGGCGATCCTCGGCTGCCGGGCGGCGGCCTCCAGCCCGGACTCGGGGGAGGGCAGCGGGCCCCGGACCGAGCTCGGCAGGAGCAGGACGAGCTCGTCCGCGACGGCCCTGCCCCCGGCCGCCGTCGCGGCCTCCCCCCCAGTGCCGCAGGCGGGCGGCGATCTCCGCCGCCGGAGCCGCGAACGGATGCGGGCGGACCTTCGCCCGGGAGACGCCCAGAGCGGGGCGGGACGGATCCTCCGCCCAGAGCGCCAACCGGTCGCCGACCCAGACCCCGTGAATCACCAACACCGTCGCATCCTCCCCGCGTCCCCGGAAACCGTACAGTTTCCGGAGACGCCGTGACGCCGTGACGCCGTGACGCCGTCACCGCCGGCGGCGGTGACACGCCGCCGGGCGTGGTCTCCCGAACCCTCCCC
>NZ_CDRNDK010000301.1:0-8145 GCF_977012225.1 Planomonospora algeriensis
TGGTCGCCACGGCCGCCAGCGCGGCGGGCAGGCGGGAGCGGAGGGCGTCGGGCACCGCCCCACGATAGCGGCCGCCCCGGCGGCGGCCGTCCTCGTGCCCGGCCGCACGCCTGCCGGCTGGGCAAACTCCTACATCGCTTCCGTGGACGCGACCGCGTCCCGGGTGAGGCGGGTGAAGGCGTCGTGGACGATCCCGGCGCTGGTGGTCGCGTCGAGGGCGAGGCCCTGGTGGTCGCCGGGGAATTCGATCGGCTCGGTGCCGAGCTGCTCGGCGAGTGCGAGGGCGGAGCGGAAGGGGACGCCGTCGGGCGAAGCCGCGCCGACTCCGACGGCGATCCGGGTGGCGGCGGAGCGCAACGCGGAGAGGTCCGGCACGAAGCGCAGCACGGGCAGCAGGACGTGGGAGAGGAAGAAACCGATGTTCCCCTGGATCCGGCCCATCATCTCCAGCGCTTCGGGAGGCATCTGGGAGAAGTCAGGCATCTGCGGCGGGCCGCTGGGCTCCCCCTCGATCGTGGTGAGGAATTTCTGCATCGCGGCGCCGGGCCCTTCGGCGCGGTAGGTGTCCTGGACGTCCTGGAACACCGTCCGCCAGCGCTCGCGGTCGGGCAGCATCTCCGGAATCGGCGGCTCGTGCGCCACCAGGGCGCGGACCTGCTCGGGGTGGCGGGCGGCCAGGTCCAGGGCGGTGAGCGCGCCGCCGCTGTTGCCCAGTACGTAGGCGGGTCCGCCGCCGTGCGCGGTGAGCAGCCGGTGCGCGTCCTCGGCGAAGACGGTCACGTCCTGATCATGAGCAGGCCCGGTCAGAGTGCTGCGTGACAGGCCGCGCTGATCGTAGGTGATGACGGTGTAGCGGGTGGACAGCGCCGCGGCGAGCCCGGCCAGCGCCCCGGCGTCGGCGGGCGCGCCCGGGATCATGAGCAGCAGCGGCCCGGCGCCCCTGATCTCGTAGTGCAGGTTCGCTCCCGGAACCTGGAGTGTCCTGATCCGGACATCGTTCACGGTCTTCTCCGTTCGTGGTGGTGAGTGGTGAGTGGGTTCAGAGCGGCTGATAGGTCAGGTCCATGACGCCCGTGGCGAACGCGGCGGATCGGACCAGTTTCAGCGGCACCCGGCCGGCGCCTTCGGGGAAGAGCCGGAGGCCGGCGCCGAGCACGACCGGATGGACCAGGAGACGGAGCTCGTCGATGAGCCCGGCCTTCAGCAGGGCGCGGGTCAGGGTGATGCTGCCGGACAGGTTGATGTTCCCGCCCGGCCGCTTCTTGGCCTCGGTCAGCGCGGTGACGGCGTCGCCGTCCAGCACCGTCGAGTTCGCCCAGGCCGGTCCGTCCAAGGTGGCCGAGACGACCATTTTGGGCAGCCCGTTGATCCGATCGGCGAGCGCGCCGGTCTGGTGGGGCCAGACCGCGGCGAACGTCTCGTAGGTCACCCGGCCCAGCAGCAGGGTGTCGGCCTCCTCGTGCATCGCGCCGACCGCCGCTTCCATCTCCTCGTTCAGATACGGGAAGTGCCAGGTCTCCGGCGCCTCCACGACCCCGTCCAGAGAGATGAACAGTCCGGACACGATCTTCCGTTTCGCTCTCATTTCATTACCTTCGTTAGCATGTGGCGCTGATCTCCAACGATGGCGTGCCGGGCTGACCTGCATCAACGCGTGATCAGCGAAGCGGCGGTTAGCCGGACTCAACGATCGGGGGCACGATGCTGGAGCGGCAGGAGATCCAGGTCTTCCTGGTACTCGCGGACGAACTGCACTTCGGCCGCACGGCCGAGCGCCTGCGGCTCACTCCGGGACGCGTCAGCCAGACGATCAAGAAGGTGGAACGGCTGATCGGCGCGCCGCTGTTCGAGCGGACCAGCCGTCACGTCCGGCTCACGCCGCTCGGCACCCGGCTGGCCGATGACCTGAGGCCGCACGTCAAGGGCATCCAGGACGCGTTCCAGCGGGCGGTCGACACGGGACGGGGCGTCACCGGCGTGCTGCGGGTGGGATTCCTCGGCGCCCTCGCCGGCCAGCTCCTGCTCAAGAGCGTCGGCGTGTTCGCCGCCCGTCACCCCGACTGCGAGGTGCACATCCACGAGACGCAGTGGCACGACACCGTCTCCCGGCTCTTCGACGGCGACATCGACGTCCAGATCACCGACGTCCTGTTCGCCGCCCAACCGGGCCTCACCCCGGGCCCGGTGCTGGCGGCCGAACCGCGCCTGCTGGCCGTCCCGGCCGACCACGCCTTCGCCGGAAGGGACGCGGTACCGGTGGCGGCGCTCGCCGACCACCCGGTGATCCAGGTACCGGTGGACATCCCGCGGAGATTCCAGTCCGACCGGACTCCGTCGCGTACCGGGGACGGGCTTCCCGTCCCCCAGGGCCCGCGGGCGACAAGCTTCGGTGAGGCCCTCGCCCTCATCGCCGCCGGCCAGGGCGTCTTCCCCGTCGGCGAGCACGCCGCCCGCTTCTATCCTCGTCCCGACATCGCCTACGTCCCCCTCCGGGACGCCCCGCCCATCCAGTGGGGTCCCATCTGGCTCACCGCCAACACCAGCGGCCGGGTCCGCGAGTTCGTCCGGGCCGCGACCGACGCGGCGCGATGAATCCCGAAGCGGTGCGGGTCAGCCCTCTGGCGGGAGGGAGCCGAGGTCGCGGATGACATCGGCGAGGGAGCGGATCAGCTCGTTCTCCGCCTCGCTGCGCCACACCGGCGCGAACGGCAGCGGGCCGATGTCGTGGACCGGCAGGTAGACGATGTCCGGCCACTGCGGGTGGCGGAGGCGGAAGGCGTCCCAGTAGGGGCGCAGGTCGTGGATGTTGGCGGGGAGCAGGCCGACGCGCAACGTGCCGGTGATGCCCTGGCCGGTCAACTGGGCGCGCTGCACGCTCTCCCGCAGCCCGGCGTGCAGAGGCCGGAGGTCGTCGCGGAGCTGACGGCCGACGGGCGTCAGCCGGACCAGGCGATTGGTGCGCTCGAACAGCGGGGCGCCGATGAGCCGCTCCTGCTTCTGGATCGCCTGGGTGACGCGGGCCGGCGACAGGCGCAGCCGAGTGGCGGTGCGGCCGAAGTGCAGCTCTTCGGCCAGGGTCAGGAAGATCTCGATGTCGCGCAGTTCCACGCCTGACCTGATCCGTTGGCTCCCACTGAATGTGATCTTGCAGGATTCGTCGTTGTTCCGGGTGTCAACCGTACTTGATCCTCGAAACGCATGGATCAGTCGTTCGATGGAGTACGGATGAACCTCCTCGCCTCCGGCGCCGGCCGCCGATGACGGCTTGGAAAGTGACGATGCCCCTGATCAGCCTGGGGCTGACCACCCAGCAGGAGCGGCTCTACCGCTACCTGCTCCGCGAGCCTCGTTCCGACGTGGAGCGCGCCGCCGCCGACCTGTGCATGCCGGATGCCCGCGCCGTGCTCGCCGAGCTCGAAGCCCTCGGCCTGGCCGACGACCCGCCGGCCGTACTTCCCCCGGCCGCCGCCGTGAATCTGCTGGTACGGCGGCGCATGTCGCAGACCCGGCGCCAGCTCGCCGAACTGAGCCTGGCCTGGGACGTGCTCACCGAACTGTCCGAGGAACACCGCGGCGGCGACGTCTTCGAGGGCAGGTGGGAACGCGCCCGCGACCTGGACGACCTGGACGACCTGGCCCTGTCCCCGATCGAGCAGCAGGTCCTGCACGCCCTCACGCGCCACGACACCGACGAAGCCGCCGCACGCTCGCTCGCCGTCTCCGTCCGCAAGTTCCGCGCCCACGTCGCCGACCTGATGGCCCGCCTGGGCGCCGCCACCCGCTTCCAGGCCGCCCTGCGGGCGAAGGAACGCGGCTGGCTGTGAGGTCCGGGTCGAGGTCCGCGTGCAGCTTCCTGCACCCGGGCCTGCAACTTCTCCGTCTTCCCCGCGACGCCGGAGCGCGGCAGCCTGACCGCATGGACCGATTCGACGTCATCGACGTCTGCACCCGGATGGCCTGGCACGCCGACCAGCGCGAGTGGAATGAGCTGGCCGGGGTGTTCGCCGACACGGTGACCCTCGACTACACCAGCCTCAACGGCGGCGAGCCCGCCGTCCTCGCTCCAGCACAGATCGTCGACGGCTGGCAGAACGCGCTCGGCGCCTACAAGACCACCCAGCACCTGCTCGGCAACCATCTGGTCGCCGTCGACGGCGACACCGCGGTGTGCACCGCCTCCTTCCAGGCCACCCACCGCAGACCCGACGACACCCTGTGGACGCTGGGCGGCACCTACCGCTTCGACCTGGTGGCCACCGGTGACGGCTGGCGCATCACCGGCGTCGTGATGACCGCGGCTTGGAGCTACGGCGCCCGATGAGGACGTTCTGCCGCTTCGCCATCACCCGCGGATCGATCACCGAAGCCACCCTGGAGTACGCATGAACAAGATCACATTTGGCGGCGGGGGCGCGACCCTGACCGGCAACCTGTTCCTTCCCGATGGAGTGGAACGGGCGCCCGGCGTGGTCGTGGCGGGCACCTGGACCAGCGTCAAGGAGCTGATGGCCGACCGCTACGCCCAGCGCCTGGCCGAACGCGGCTACGCCGCCCTGTCATTCGACTTCACCGGCTTCGGCGAGTCCGAGGGCGAGCCGCGGGATGTGGAGGACCCCGCACGCAAAGTGTGCGACATCCACCACGCGATCGGCTTCCTGGCCGCACACCCGAAGGTCGACGGCGACCGGCTGGGCGCGCTGGGCATCTGCGCCGCGGCGATGTACATGGCCGACAACGCCGCCCGCGACCCCCGGGTGAAGTCCCTGGCGCTGGTGGCGCCGTGGCTGCACGACGCCGCCATCTGCGAGAGCGCCTACGGGGGCGCGGAGGCGGTGGCCGAGAAGATCAAGACCGGGCGGGAGGCGCGCTCCCGCTACGACGAGACCGGTGAGATCGACTACGTGCCGGTCGTCAGCGCCACCGACCCGCACGCCGCCATGCCGTACGACATCGACTTCTATCTCAACCCCGCCCGAGGCGGCATCCCCGCCTGGCCCAACCGGTTCGCCGTCATGGCCTGGCCGGACTGGCTCACCTACGACTCCATCGCCCTGGCCCCGCGGATCACCCAGCCCACCCTGCTCGTGCACAGCGAGGACGCCGCCATTCCCGACGGCGCGCGCCGTTTCCACGCCGGACTGGCCGGGCCCGGGGACATCCTGTGGACCCAGGGCACCCAGTTCGACTTCTACGACACCGAACCCCAGGTGATGGTGTCGGTCGACACCGTGGCCGCGCATTTCGGCAGGACGCTGCGGTGATCCTCGTCACCGGAGCCACCGGGAACGTCGGCGGCGAAGTCGTCCAGGCCATCGTCCGCGCGGGAGAACCGGTACGCGCACTGGTGCGCGCCCCCGCCGGCCCGCCGGCCGAGCAGGCCGTCGGAGACCTCGACCGGCCCGGCTCGCCGGCCGCGGCCCTCGACGGCGTACGCGGGGTGTTCCTGAGCAGGCTGACCTAACAGAGCACTGCCGAGAGGTGCGAGTAGGGGTAATCGGGTAACTACTAAGCGTGATATAGCCTGGTTTCCGGGTAACAGTCAGGCAGCCCCTCAGCCAGTACGGCGGAGCCCAGGCCCGCCGCCCCGTCCGAGGAGGTCATATCGATCATGAGGAGTCTCGAGAGCCGCAACGTGCCGGAGATCGCGCCGGCGGCCACGGAGGAGCCGCCGGAGGCCGCGCCCGTGGCCGAGCTGAAACTCGTGATCGGCGCGGAGTCGGAGGAGACGGTCGTCACGCTGGCGGGCGGCCTCACCATGGCGACCGCCTGCCTGCTGGGACGGGTCCTGACCGAGCTGGTGGACCAGGGGCACCGGTTCCTCGTCCTCGACGTGAGCTCGCTCGACTCCTGTGACGGCGCCGGCTGGACGCTGCTCCTGGGCATCCGCTGGCGCCTGGCCACCGTCGCGGGACGGCTGAGGCTCACCGGCCTGCCGCCCCGCCTGATGCGCTCGTGCCGCCAGATGGAGCTGGCCGAGGTGTTCGAACTGGACGGGGTGGCCGCGGAGCCGGTGGCCTGAGAGCCGGGGCCCGCCCGCCGTGCGGGGTTCGTGCTGCCGAGGGCTCCCGCCGACCTCCCGGCGCGGGGGCCCGCCTGCCATGCGGGAGCTCACCGCTATCTGAGGGAGGCTCTCACGGGGACGGCGGGTTCGGGCAGTGGCCGGGTCTGCTCGACGAGCAGGTGCGCCACGTCGCGCAGGCAGTGGCGCCGCCGGTAGGCGGCGCGCTGGCGGGCCGCGCCCGAGCCGCCGGCGCGCAGCCGGTTCAGCACGTCGGTGACGAAGGCCAGGTCGCCGCTGAGCTCCAGGGCGGGCCGCGCCCGCTGCAGCAGCCCGCCGACCAGTTTCCAGGCCGGTCTCCGCCTGCCGGAGAGCAGGTCGTAGCCGCTGCCCTCCAGACCGTCGTGGGCCGCCCGCCAATAGGCCACGTTGAGCAGCGTCTGATCGACCGCCGGAGCCGGCAGCCCTCTCCTGACGTCGGCGAGGGCGACGGTGCACAGCGCCCTGATCAAACCCGCCAGCGCGACGGCCTCGTCGAGGGTCGCGCACGCGTCGGCGCCGCGGAACTCCAGGGTGGGCAGGTGGTGGGAGGGCCTGATGTACCAGTAGACCATCCCCCGGTCCATGATGGCCCCGGTGGCGTACAGGGCGTCGACGAGGGCGTCGTAGTGCTCCGCCGAGGCGAAGAACGGCGGCGGCCCGGCGCTCGGCCAGCGGGTCCACTGCACGATGCGCCAGCTGGCGTGTCCGGTGTCGATCCCGTCGGCGATGGGGGAGTTGCTCATCAGCGCCTGGAGCACCGGAAGCCAGGGACGCAGGTGATTGCTGACCTGGACGGCCTCGTGGCGGTCGGGGACGCCGACGTGGACGTGGCATCCGCAGACTCCCTGCCCCTGCAGGATGCCGTCGTACTGCCGGTGCATGCGCTGGTAGCGGGGGGACGGGGTCAGCGGCGGCGGTCCGGTGTTCCCGAGCAGCGCCGTGCCCGAGGAGGCCAGGCGGACCCCGGCGTACTCGGCCGCGGCGGCCGTGGCGCTCCGGAGCTCGGCCAGGTCGTGCCGGAGCCGTCCCAGATCGGTGTGGACCAGGCTGTTGGTCTCGATCTGGAACCTCATGAGCTCCGGATGGACCCGGTCGGCCAGCGGGGCGGTGATCCGCCGGCGAACGGCGTCCGCCACGGGTACGACCCCGCCGGTCTCGGGATCGATGATCAGGAACTCCTCCTCCACGCCCACGGTGAGCGGCGGATCCCCGGAGGAGCGCACTGTGGCGATGGAGTTCATCCCCCGGACTGCCCGCTTCCGGCGGAGCGCCCGGGAGGAAGTCCGGAAAAATCTATCATAACTCTCATATGTTTTCTTTCTCCATATAAGTTATGAAAGCGTATGAGCATCTACTTCCCTGGTCTAATCGGAAAAAACCTACGAAACCATCGCATATATCTCGTAGGAGACCGATGTTCCCTGCGATTCCGGGCGATCATTCCGTAATCGGCCGCATCCTCTCCGTGTTTTCCGGCAGGCTGGAGCCGACCACATCCGACACGGGAGACGAGATGCACGGTGAGCACGGCCCCACCCCCAGGTCCGTACGGCGCGGCCGCATGCCCTACGACGACTCCCCGCCCGAATTCCCCGCTCCGGCCGGTCCCGGCGGACAGGACGGAACGGTCACCATCCCGCGTTTCCCCGGCAAGGGCACGCGGGCACGGCCGCGGGCCTTGCGCGCCGGGCTCTCCGGACCCGTGATCGTCGGGGGCTTCCTCCTCCTGGCGGGAGCCGGCGGGCTGTCCTCCGTGTGGCTGGGCGAGGCCGGGCCGTCCGCCGCGCCGGGCCACGGGAACCCGCTCCAGGACGCGCCGCCGGGAGACGACCTGACGACCGCCCCGGGGAACGCGGCTCCGGCACCGGCCCCCTCCCTCACCTCCCGTACCGCGCCCGCGGAGGGGACGCGCCCGGTGCCTCGGCCCGCCCGCACGCCGGGAGCGGGGAGGACCCGGCCGGATCCCGTCCCGGGACGGAGGCCGGCCTCCCGGCGGGCGCGGAGGCCGGCGCCTCGGCCCGGATCACGACCGCGCCCGAGGTCGTTCCGCCGGATGCCGCCGTCATGGAGCGCCCGCGACCCGGGGTGACGGCCGTCCGCGGGGA
>NZ_CDRNDK010000302.1:0-8142 GCF_977012225.1 Planomonospora algeriensis
CGGCGGACGACAGGCCGACGGACGACGGGCCGACGGACGACGGGCCGACGGCGGACGGACCGGCCGGGCCGGGCCGGGCCGGGCGCCGGGCCGTGCTGGCCGTCTACGTGACGGCCATGTGCATGAACGGCCTGGACGCGACGATCGTCAACCCGGCGCTGTTCTCCATCGCCGCCGACCTCGGCGTGGGCCCGGCCGCGGCCAACCTGGTGGAGGGCTCCTTCCTGGCCAGCCTGGCGGTGTCCATGCCGGTCGCCGGATGGCTCTGCGACCGGTACGGCGCGGCGCGGGTGTTCCTCGCCGCGCTGGCGCTGTTCACCGCGGCGTCGGCGCTGTGCGGGCTGGCCTGGAACCTGGACTCCCTGGTGGGCTTCCGGGTGCTGCAGGGCGTCGGCGGCGGGGTGCTGACCCCGGCCGGCATGACGATGCTGTTCACCGCCTACGCCCCCGAGGAGCGCATGCGGCTGTCGCGGTACATCGTCGTGCCGACGGCGCTGGCGCCCGCGCTGGGCCCGGTCCTCGGCGGGCTGCTGGCCGACCACCTCTCCTGGCGGTGGGCGTTCCTGCTCAACGTGCCCTTCGGCGTGGCCGCGGTGCTCCTGGGACTCGCGGCCGTCCGCGTCCCCTCTCCCGGAGCCGGTACGGCGGACCGGTTCGACCTGCGCGGCCTGCTGGCCCTGTGGGTGCTCAGGGACCGCGGCTTCCTGCGCGGCGCCGCGGCGGCGTCCCTGGCCGCGGCGGGCCTGATGGGCATGCTCTTCGTCTTCCCGCTGATGTACCAGGACGCGCTGGGCGCCTCGGCCTCGGACGCCGGGCTGGTGGTCTTCCCCGAGGCGCTGGGGCTGATGGCCGCCGGGTTCGCCGTCGACCGGGTCTGCGCCCGGTGGGGCGAGCGACGGGTGACGGCGCTCGGTCTGCTCGGCGGCGCGGCGCTGTTCGCGTCGCTGGCCCTGACCGCCCCCGGCCCCTGGGCGCTGAGAGCGATCATGTTCTCGGTGGGACTGGTGCTCGGGCACGCGGTGACGGCGGTCCAGATCTCCGCGTTCGACGGCGTCGGCCCGGAGTTGATGGGCCGGGCCATGACCCTGTTCCAGTCGCTGCGCATGCTCGGCGGCGCGCTGGGCGTGGGCCTGTGCGCCCTCGCGATCCCCGTCGGCTACCCGGCCGCGCTGCTGGTCGCCGCGGCCTTCCTCGCCGCGGCGTTCCTGGCCGCCGCACTGATCGCACCCGCCCTCCGCCCGGCGGACGGCTGACCGCTCCACGGGACGGCTTCCGGTCCTCCCGGTTCCGGTCTCCCGGTTCCGGTCTCCCGCGGGGAGCACACCGGCGCCGGTGCCGTACGGCGTGCGCCCCCGCGAGAGGATCACGTTCCCTCAAAGCCGGAGGACCGGTCTGCGCGGAAGGCACATATCAGCGGCGGACGGTGGGTGTTACGATCCCGACACCTCGGTGACCGGGTGGTGAAACATCGCGCCGCCCGGTGTGCTCCGTGCGCGCGGGAGGTCTGGTGGACGTCGTCGGCACTCGGACGAACGCACCTGGAGCGCTGACGCCGTGGGCCGAGTTCGGCCGCCAGCTCCGCCGTTGGCGGCAGCGCGCCGGTCTCACCCAGGCGCAGGTCGGGACCAGGGTCGGTTACGACCACAGCGCCATCAGCAAGCTGGAGGGCGGCAGGCGCGAGCCGTCACCGCGGCTGGCGCGCCACCTCGACGAGGTCCTCGGAGCCGGTGGGGAGCTGCTGGCGGTCTACACGGTCTCCCGGCACGAGGACGCGGACGCCGCGCCCTGGGCCGTCGGCGGGGACCGGCCCGGCCCGCTGCCCGGGGACGGCAGAGACGCCGGGGGCGGCGGGGACACCGGACCCGCCGGCCCGGTCTTCCCCGACCTCCTCGGCTGGCCGTGCCGCCTGCCCAGCCACGGCCTCGAGTGCCCTCTGCACGACGACGAGGGCTGTACGGTGCCCGCGCCGACGGACGCGCTCCCGGCGTATCTCGCGTTCTGCGCCACCGATCTCCCGGCGGACACCGGTTCCGACACCGTCCACGTGCTCTGCGGGCTCCTGGTGGCCTGCTGGCGCGCCGGCGCCGAGCGGACCTCGCCGGAGACGATCACAGCGGTCGAGCAGGCGCTCCACGCGATCGTGCGGCGCATGGAGGGGCTCGCGGGGACGTCCCGGCGGGCGCTCCGGCGGCTCGCCGCCGGTTACGCGCAGCTCGCCGGCGAGCTGCGGATGCAGCGCGGCCAGAACGGGATGGCGATGGCCTGGTTCCACAAAGGGCTGGGCTGGGCCGCCATGTCCGACGGCGTCGGGATGTGCGCCACCATCCTCTACGACATGAGCACGGTCGCCCGGCTGGAGTACGACGCGCCTTCGGCACTGGCGTACGCGCGCGCGATCAGGGCCGCCGATCCCGGCCTGCGCTGGACGGCCGTCGCGGCCGATCTCTGCGAGGCGCGGGCGCACGCCCTCTGCGGCGACGCACTGGAATCCCGGCGGCACCTGGCCGGGCCCGGGCGGGCCTGTCCCGCCTGGGGGAACGCGACCTGACCGAGGCGCCGTGGCTGGGCGGGGCGGACGGAGAGGTCCATCTGGAGTCGGGGACCGGCGGCGCCCTGCGTGACATCGCCGCCCTGACGGCGGACCGGTCGACGGCCTGCCTGGCGGCCGAGGCGATGGAACGGTCGCTGAGCGGCCTCGCGGAGCGGATGCGTCCCGCCAGGCTGCTGTTCACGCTGCGACTGGCCGACTGCCACGCGTGCGCCGGGGATCCGGAAGCGGCGCTGGCCGTCGCCCTCCCGGTGCTGGCCGAGGCGACGGCCGTACCGACCGCGCTGATCGGCCGGGAACTACGCGGACTGCGCGGCAGGCTCGCGGCCCGCTGGAGCGGCCGGCCGGACGTGCGCGACTTCATCGACCCGTTCGGCCGCAGCCTCCCCTGACCGCGAGCAGACCACACGCTTCCCGGCCCGGCCTCTTCCAGCCCGGCCCAGCCCTTTTCGGCCCGGCTCCTTCCAGGCTGGCTCCTTCCAGCCCGGTCCAGCCCTTTTCGGGCCGCCCCTTCCCGGCGGAGCCCGGCCCCTCCTCCGGCTCGCAACCGCCCGCCGGTCCACTCTCGCTCCCGTCCGCCGGTGCACTTGCCGATGTGCTTGCCGGTTCGGGGTATGGCAAGCGCCTTCCCTCACCTTCCGTTCGGCGACCGGCACATCATGTGATCGTTCCGGCTCCCGATCGACAGAAGTTTGCAACAAAAGTCGGAAATATTGACCCAATTCTGTCTGATATGGGACCTTTCGTCCGCGTTGTTCGCGGCGATCCCTGCCGGCGGATCCTGACGGGCTCTGCCGGAAGGTCTCGCATCGATGTCCGCGGCGGCGGCCGTACGCCGCCACCGCGGTTCCCCCACATCGTCAGAGAGCGAGAACAGCATGAGAGGGTCCCTCCGGACACCGGCCCTGGCCGGTGTCGCGATCACCCTGGCGGCGGCCACCGTACTCGCCGCCTCCACCCCCGCCTCCGCCGATCCACCCCCATCGCCCGCAGACGCGGCCGCCGTGGCCAGGGCCGAGCAGGCCATCGAGCGGCACCGCGACGCGATCCGCGGGGCCGGCCAGGACGACTACAAGGTCCGGACCGTCCGGGTGGACGCCGACGGCGCGTCGCACGTCCGCTACCACCGGACCTACCGGGGTCTGCGGGTCCGCGGCGGCGACTTCGTCGTCCACCTGAGGCCCGACGGCGCCTTCGCCGACGCCTCGGTCGGGCTCACCGAGGCGCTGACGCTCGGCACCAGCCCGAAGGTGTCCGCCGCCACCGCCGCCGGGAAGGCCAAGAGCGCGTTCACCGGGAAGATCACCGAGGCCGCCGATCCGGAGCTGTTCGTCGACGCGTCCTCCGGGCAGGGCCGCCTGGCCTGGGAGACCGTGGTCAGCGGCTGGGCCGCCGACGGGCAGACGCCCTCGCGGCTGCACGTGATCGTCGACGCCGAGTCCGGGGAGGTCATCGACTCCTACGACGAGATCAGGTCCGCCGTCGAAGGCGTCACGACGGCCGCCCGGAGCGCCCTGGTCGACGGGACCGGGAACTCGATCTACTCCGGCACCGTCACGATCTCCACGACGCAGTCCGGGAGCTCGTACACCATGGTCGACCCGGACCGCGGCAACGGCAGAACGTGCGACATGAACAACCGCACCAGCGGCACGTGCTCGACGTTCACCGACCCCGACAACACCTGGGGCACCGGTTCCAACGGCAACCGGCAGTCGGCCGGGGTGGACGCCCACCACGGCGCCGCGAAGACGTTCGACTACTTCAAGAACGTGCACGGCCGCAACGGCATCTTCGGCAACGGGAGCGGCGTGCCGAGCCGGGTCCACTACGGCAGCAACTACGTCAACGCCTTCTGGGACGGCTCCCAGATGACCTACGGCGACGGCTCGGGCAACTCCCGGCCGCTGGTCGCCATCGACGTGGCCGGGCACGAGATGTCCCACGGCGTGACCGAGAACACCGCCGACCTGACCTACTCCGGCGAGTCCGGCGGCCTGAACGAGTCCACCAGCGACATCTTCGGGAACATGGTCGAGTTCTACGCCGGCAGCAGCGCGGACCCCGGCGACTACCAGGTCGGCGAGGAGATCGACATCAGGGGCAACGGCACCCCGCTCCGCTACATGTACGACCCCGCGCTGGACGGCAGCTCGCACGCCTGCTGGTCGACCCGCACCGCGAGCGTCGACGTCCACTACTCCTCCGGCGTCGGCAACCACTTCTTCTTCAACCTCGCCGAGGGCACCGGGGCGACCCCGTACGGCACCTCGCCGGTGTGCGGCTCGGCCCCGGCCGTGACCGGCATCGGCAGGGAGAAGGCGGAGAAGATCTGGTTCCGGGCACTGGACGCCTACTTCACCTCCAGCACCCGCTACGTCAACAACGGCAACCCGGCCAACACCGCCCGCGCCTACACGCTCCGCGCCGCCACCGACCTGTACGGCGGCTGCTCCACCGAGTATCGGACCGTCCAGGCGGCCTGGACGGCGGTCAACGTGGCGGGCAGCGACGCCCCGTGCTCGTCCGGGAACGACTTCTCGGTCTCGGTCGCCCCGGCCGCGGCCTCCACCGACCCCGGCGGCTCCGTCGAGGCCACCGTCTCCACCCAGGTAACCGGAGGCTCCGCGCAGACCGTGGCCCTGTCCGCCTCCGGCCTGCCCTCGGGCGCCACCGCCTCCTTCGATCCCTCCTCCGTCCAGGCCGGCGGCACCGCCAGGCTGACCGTGGCCACCGCCGCCTCCACCCCCGCCGGCACCTACCCCGTCACCGTCACCGGCACCGGCGCCACCGCCACCCGCACCGCGACCTTCACCCTGACCGTCAACGGCCCGGGCGGCGGCGCCTGCCAGGGCTTCGAGACCATCAAGACCGGAACCCTGAGCTCCGGCGCCAGCCAGTACCAGCCCGACGGAGGCTCCTTCCAGACCACCGCGAGCGGGACGCACCGCGCCTGCCTCGACGGACCCGACGGCACCGACTTCGACCTGTACCTGCAGAAGCGGGGCACCTTCGGCTGGAGCATCGTGGCCCGCAGCACCTCCACCGGCCCCGATGAGAACCTGACCTACAACGGCACCGCCGGCACCTACCGCTACCGCGTCCACTCCTACCGCGGCAGCGGAAACTACACCCTCGGTTACGACGCCCCGTAACCGCCGACGCCGCTAGACGCCCACCGGAGCCCATGAGCACCGGTGGGCGTCGCACGGTACCTGCTCTTTCAGCGCCGGTACCGCGGGATCGTCCTCACGCGGTGGGGCGAGCCGATGGCCCCGGACGTCCCGGCCGCAGGTCGGTCGCAGGGGGAGACAAGTCACCGGAGCCACGTGGACGATGCCCGTCAGCGGTCCTCTCCGCCGGTCTCGCCGAACAGGTCGTGCACGGCCAGGGCGGTCGCCGCGCGGGTCGCCCAGGACTCCAGCCGGGCGAGGTCGGCGCAGGCGGTGATCCGGGCACGGACGTCATCGGGCACCTCCAGGCCGCGGGCGGCCAGCACCAGCAGCACCAACCGGGCCGCCTCCTCGGCCTTTCCTTCCGCCTTTCCTTCCGCCTTGCCTTCCGCCTTGCCTTCTTCCAGACCGCGGCCGTAGTGCTCACGGGCGAAGGGGCTGTAGACCGGCCAGGTGGTGGACGTCATGATCTCCTCCAGGAGGCGCCGCACTTCGGGTGCGGACATGCTGTAAGCGTGTTCATAATACTTCGGAGCGTGATCGTCGGGCAGTTCCGCGAGCGCTGCGGCGAACGCCTCGACGACCTTGCGCTCGCGGCCGTGCACCATGACCGCCATCGCCGCCAGCTCGGGCCGGGCCGCGGCCTGCTGCGGGTCGGTGATGGCGGGGACGCCGTCCGGTCCCAGCACCCGGGCCTGCAAGCGGTAACCGGTCAGGCCGGAGTCGACCGGCCGGGCGTAGTACTCGGCGGTCCTGGCGTCGGGGCAGACCACCAGCACGGTGACGTCACAGCCCAGCAACAGCCAGAGCGCGGCGGCGTAGCGGGCGAGCTGCCGAGGGTTCTTCGACTTGTCCTGCTGGATCTCGACGATGATCGCGTGCGCGGGGGCGGTCGGCGGCCCCAGGACGACGACCAGGTCCGCCTCGATGTCGTCGGAGGGCCGGGTGTTGAAGGTGGTGTTCTCCAGCCGGACCAGCGGGGTGGCGGGCAGCTCCTGTCCCAGCAGGTCGCGCAGGATCTCCACGGCCAGTTCGGGGCGGTCGCGGAACAGATGGATGAGAGAGTCGTGTCGGGGAGATGGCACGTCGCTCATTGTCACATATTAAGCACGTAAAGTAATCGCATTTACGGCGGTGCGACGATCTGCCGCCGAACGCTGGACTTCCCCCGGGACTTCTCAGCGGACCGGCACCGCAGGACCGGCCCACGTCGCGCGGGCCTCAGGCGAAGAGCGTCCTCCCCCAGTGGTCGCTCGCGTCCACCACTCCGGGCGGGCAGGCGAACAGCCCGCTGGAGATGTGCTTGATGTACTCGTTGAGCGGGTCGGTGGCGGCCAGCGCCTTCTGCACCGGGACGAACTGCTTGCGCGGGTCGCGCTGGTAGGCCATGAAGAACAGGCCCGCGTCCAGCCGCCCCAGGCCGTCGGAGCCGTCGACGTAGTTGTAGCCGCGGCGCAGCAGGCGCGCCCCGCCGTGCGAGGTGGGGTGCGAGAGCCGGATGTGGGCGTCCCGGGGGATCACCGGCTCGCCTCCGGGACCGGTCTTCGCGAAGTCCGGCTCGTCGAACTCCGCCTTCCCGGTGAGCGGGGCGCCCTCGCCCTTGTCCCGGCCGAAGATCGCCTCCTGCTCCGCCAGCGGGGCGCGGTCCCAGGTCTCGATGTGCATCCGGATCTTGCGGGTGACCAGGTAGGCGCCGCCGTCCATCCAAGCCGGTCCGTCGCCTTGGGCCGCCCACAGGTGGTCGCGGAGCATCGCGGTGTCCTCGAGCTTGAGGTTGTTCGTGCCGTCCTTGAAGCCCATCAGGTTGCGCGGGGTGGCCTGCGCCCGGGAGGTGGACGACGTGCGGCCGAAGCCCAGCTGCGAGTAGCGCACCGTCACCCTGCCGAACCCGAGCCGCGCGAGGTTGCGGATCGCGTGCACGGCCACCTGCGGGTCGTGCGCGCACGCCTGGACGCAGATGTCGCCGCCGGAGATCTCGGGCAGCAGCCCGTCGCCCGGGAAGGCGGGCAGGTCGGCGAGCGCGGGCGGCTTCCGCCCGGCCAGCCCGAACCGCTCGTCGAACAGCGACGGGCCGAAACCGACCGTCAGGGTGAGACCGGAGGCGGGCAGGCCGAGGGCCTCGCCGGTGTCGTCCGGCGGAGCCTCCGGGGCCCGCCGACCGCGCCGAACGCGCCGGCGTCCTTGCCCTGGGTCATCCGCGCGGCGGCGGCCGTCCACTCCTGCAGCAGGTCGACCAGCTCGGCCCGCTCGGTGGTGGTCACGTCGAAGGCGACGAAGTGCAGCCGGTCCTGGGCGGGGGTCGTGATCCCCGCCTGGTGCGCGCCGTAGAACGGCACCGCGTCGGCCGACGAGGACGACGACACCGGGCGGGCGGCGGGCGGCTCGTCCGCGAGCACGCGGGCGGCGACCGCGCCGGCCCCG
>NZ_CDRNDK010000303.1:0-8091 GCF_977012225.1 Planomonospora algeriensis
GCGCGGCGGACACCGGTACGGCGGGCACGGCCGGCACGGGTACGGCGGGTGCCCGTAGGCGGACGCCGCCTCGGACCTGTGCCGTGGGCCTGCGCCGCGGGGTGGGGCCTCGCGGCGGGATCAGGACCGCCCGGGGCAGGAGAGGAGCTCCTCGATCACCAGGCCGCCGCCGATCCCGAGCAGCCAGACGTCCTTGGCGATGGCGTTGCCCTCCGGGGTCGGGCGCAGGCTGCCCTCCTGCCGCAGGCCGGGCGTCTTCAGGTAGAGGCCGAGCAGGCCTCCGGCGAAGGCCGTGAGCGCGGCTCCGGCCAGCAGCGACGGCACCACCGGGATCAGCAGCGCCGCGCCGAGGGCGATCTCGGCCCTGGAGAGCAGCCGGGTGAACTCCTCGGGGTCCATGTCCTTCAGGGGCGGGTAGGTCCCCGCCGCCATCCCGTGGAGTCCTGCGGCGGTCTGCTTGTCGGCGTTCTGCTTGCCCAGCCCCGAGTTGAGGATGATCGCCCCGGCGCTGAACCGGGCGGGGAGCTGGTGTGCGCGAGCCAGGAACCTCATGAGTCCTCCCATGGTCGGGCCTGAATCCCGTTCCCTACCCCCTCTCCCCGCCTCCCGGCGGGCGGGTCGGTAATGCTTTGCCAACCGGCTCCATCCCCGCGCCCGGCGACGGGGACCCGGCCGGGGCACGTGCAGGCGGCCCCGTACCCGGGCGGGCGGCGCTTCACGGACCGCCCGGCAATGCGGACGCTCCCCGCGGCGTCCGGGTCAGATCGGGGCGTTCCAGGTCAGACCGCGGCGTCCGGGTCAGACCGGGGCGTTCCAGGTCAGGAGCACCGGTCTGCCGTGCTCGAAGCCGAGGCGGGAGTAGGTGCCGGTGTCCAGGCGCAGGAAGCGGCCGTCCTCCGGCGGCCGACCGAGCCAGCGGGCGGCCAGGATCCGCAGGTAGTGGCCGTGGGCGACCAGCACCACCGCGCCCGGCGCCCGCCGGGCGCGGGAGATGACCCGGTCGGCGCGGGCGCCGACCTGGGCGATGCCCTCGCCCGGGTGCGCGGCGTCGCCGGGGATCACCCCGTCATGCCACAGGTACCAGTCGGGGCGGGTCTCGCGGATCGACGCGGTGGTGATGCCCTCGTAGCCGCCGTAGTCCCACTCCCACATGTCCGGGTCGGTCTCGTAGCGCTCCAGCCCGGCGAGCTCGGCCGTGCGCCGCGCCCGCAGGGCGGGGCTGACCAGCACCAGGCCGAAATCCCCGCCGGCGACCAGCGGGGCGAGCGCCCGCGCCTGGTCCTCGCCCTTGGGCGTGAGGGGGATGTCGGTGCGCCCGGTGTGCCGCCTGTCCCGGCTCCACTCGGTCTCGCCGTGCCGCAGCAGAATCATCTCGTCCATCGTGGGATCCATCATGCCGGTACGGCCCCGCCCGCCGCCGCCCCGTCGGTCTCCCCGTGCGGTCCGGAGATCCGTGGCAAGCTGGATTCGTGACGATATCTGTGGGTCTGGTCGGTGCCGGGCCATGGGCGGAGATGGTGCACGCGCCGACGTTGGCGGCCGGGCCGCACACGGAGCTGGCGGGGGTGTGGGCGCGCAGGCCCGAGGCGGCCGCCCGGTTCGGCGCCCCGGTCTTCGACCGGATCGAGGAGCTGTTCGACGTCTGCGAGGCGGTGGTCTTCTCGGTGCCGCCCGCCGTACAGGCCGAGCTCGGGGTGCTCGCCGCGAAGGCGGGCAAGGCACTGCTGCTGGAGAAGCCGCTCGCGGCCGACCTGGACGGCGCGCGGCGGCTGGCCGACGCGGTCGGCGAGGCGGGGGTGGCCTCGCAGATGTGCCTGACCTGGCGATACTCGGCGGCCACCCGCGCGTTCCTGGCCAGGGTCTCGGCCGTCGAGCCGTTCGGCGGGTACGCCGCCAACGTCTCCGGAGCCCTGCTCGGCGGACACTTCGCCACCCCGTGGCGGCTGGAACGCGGCGCGGTCCTCGACGTCGGCCCGCACATGATCGACATGCTGGACGCCGCCCTCGGCACGGTCACCGGGGTGCGCGCGCACGGCAACCCGACGGGCTGGGTCGGCCTGCTGCTGGAGCACGAGACCGGCGCGGTCAGCGAGGCCTCGCTCTGCATGAGCGTGCCGGGACCGACCCCGCCCTCCCGGGTGGAGGTGTACGGCAGGCTGGGCAGCGAGTCCCTCGACGGCGACGCGCTCGGCGCCGACGCCTTCCCCACGATGGTCGCCGAGTTCGCCGAGACCGTGCGCCGCGGCGGGCACCCCCTCGACGCCGCGCACGGCCTGCGTCTCCAGAAGATCATCGCCCAGGCCGAGGCGCAGCTCGGCTGATCCCCGGCGTTCCCCGGTTCGCCGTTAGGCCGCCGTTCCCCGGGCCGGACGCGGACCCGTGGGGCGGGAGCACGCGGGGGGATTGATACCGTTCGTCCGACGCGTGGTGCGGAGCGAAGTCCGGTGCGAGTCCGGCGCTGTCCCGCAACTGTCATGGCCCCCGCAGGGCCGAGCCAGGTCGCCTCCCACCGCGCCGACGCCGTCAACCCCCGTGGAAAGGGGTGATCCGTCGTGGTTACTCGCGGGTCCTCGTTTCCAGCAAGCGAAAGGACCTCCCGTGAGGCCCGTACGTACCGCCTTGGCGGGCGCCCTCCTGAGCGCACTGGCTCTGGCCGGCTGCGGCCAGAGCCCGGCCGCGACCACCGCCACCGCCTCCCCGGAGGGGTCCGCCGCCGCCCCCGCGGCGGAGGGCTTCCCCGCCGTGATCGAGGCGGGCAACGGCTCCGTCACCGTCACCGCCAGGCCCGAGCGGATCGTCTCCCTGTCGCCCACCGCGACCGAGACCCTGTTCGCCGTCGGCGCGGGACCCCAGGTGGTCGCGGTGGACGACCAGTCCAACCACCCGGCCGAGGCGCCCAAGACCGACCTGTCCGGTTTCAAGCCGAACGCCGAGGCGATCATCGCGCAGAAGCCCGACCTGGTCGTGCTCGCCACCGACACCGACGGCATCGTCGCCAAGCTGGGCAAGGTCGGCGTCCCGGTGCTGCTGGAACCCGCCGCCGCCAAGCTCGACGAGGCCTACGACCAGATCACCGACCTCGGCGCGGCCACCGGCAACCGGGCCAAGGCCGACGAGGTCGTGGCCGGGATGAAGAAGAAGATCGAAGAGGTCGTGGCGGCGGCGCCCAAGGACAAGGAGCTCACCTACTACCACGAGCTGGACACCACGCCCTACTCGGTGACCTCCACCACCTTCGTCGGCCAGGTCTACGCCCTGTTCGGCCTGACCAACATCGCCGACAAGGCCCCCGACCTGGCCGGCGGCTATCCCAAGCTCTCGGCGGAGTTCGTCGCCCAGGCCGACCCCGACCTGATCTTCCTCGCCGACACCAAGTGCTGCGGCCAGTCGGGGGACACCCTGGCCAAGCGCCCCGGCTGGTCGAAGCTCTCCGCCGTCACCGGCGACCGGGTCATCGCCCTCGACGACGACGTCGCCTCCCGCTGGGGCCCGCGCGTCGCCGACCTCGCCCAGCAGGTCGGCGAGGCCGTGAGCAAGGCCGCGTCCGAGTAGGTGACCGGCTCCTCCCGCCTGAGGCCCGGCGCGCTCGCCCTCGCGCTCGGGGCCCTGCTGGCGAGCATGGTCGCCGGGCTGCTGGCCGGGGCCGCGGACATCGCCCCCGGCGGGGTCGTGCTGCAGCTGCTCGACTGGCTGCCGCTCGTCTCCGCCGACTCCGGCCTCGCCCCCGTCGAGCGGAACCTGCTGCTGGAGCTGCGGCTGCCCCGGGTCCTGCTCGGGGCGCTCGTCGGCGGCCTGCTCGCCGTCGCCGGGGCCGCCTACCAGGGCGTGTTCCGCAACCCGCTCGCCGACCCCTACCTGCTGGGCGCCGCCGCCGGCGCCGGGCTCACCACCACGGCGGCGATCGTGTTCCTCAAGGGGAACGGCGAGGCCCTCGTCATCCCGGTCGCGGCCTTCACCGGAGCCGTCGGCGGCGTCCTGCTCGCCTACGCCCTGGGCAACATCGCGGGCCGGGGCGGCGGGACCGCCACCCTGGTCCTCGCCGGGGTCGCCGTCTCGTCCTTCCTGACCGCGGTCCAGACGTTCGTCCAGCAGCTCGGCGTCGACGAGCTGGAGCGCATCTACGCCTGGATCCTCGGCGACGTCGGCGGAGGCTGGGGGCAGATCACCCTGGTCGCCCCCTACGCGGCCGTCTCGGTGGGGATCCTGCTGCTGCACGGGCGGCTGCTCGACGTGCTCTCGGTCGGCGACGACGAGGCCGCCAGCCTCGGCCTGCGCGCCGCCCGGGTACGGCTCGCCGTCCTGCTCGCCGCCTCCCTGGCCACCGCCGCGGCGGTCGCCGTCAGCGGGCTGATCGGCTTCGTCGGCATCGTCGTCCCGCACGTCGTGCGCCGCCTGGCCGGGGGCTCCTACCGGATCGTGCTCCCGCTCTCCCTGCTCGGCGGCGCGGCCTTCCTCGTCCTGGCCGACGTGCTCGCCCGGACCGTCCTGGCCCCGGCGGAACTGCCCATCGGCGTGGTCACCGCCTTCGTCGGCGCGCCGTTCTTCGTCGCCGTCCTGCGCATGACCAGGCAGGAGGGCGCATGAGCCGGATCCTGGCGCGCGACCTGGAGGTCGTCCTCGACGGCAGGACCGTGCTGTCCGATGTCGGCCTGGCGGTGCGCCGCGGCGACTGGCTCGCGGTGATCGGCGCCAACGGCGCGGGCAAGTCCACCCTGCTCAAGGCCCTGGCCGGGGTGCTGCCCTGCGCGGGCGAGGTGCTCGTCGACGACGTCCCCGTCCGGCGGCTCAAGCCCCGGGACCGGGCCCGGCTGATCGCCTACGCCCCCCAGTCCCCGGCCCTCCCGGCCGACATGACCGTGTTCGACTACGCCCTGCTGGGCCGCACGCCGTACATCCCCTACCTGGGCCGGGAGAGCCGCGCCGACCGCGCGGTGACGGCGTCGGTGCTGGAGCGGCTCGACCTGGAGCCGTTCGCCGCCCGGCGGCTCGGCCGGCTGTCCGGCGGCGAGCGCCAGCGGGTGGTGCTGGCCAGGGCGCTGGTCCAGCAGGCGCCGGTCCTGCTGCTCGACGAGCCCACCACCGCCCTCGACCTGGGCCACCAGCAGCAGGTCCTGGAACTGGTGGACCGGCTCCGGCTGGCCGACGGGCTGACCGTGGTCACGACCCTGCACGACCTGAGCGTGGCCGGGCAGTACGCCGACACGATGACGCTGGTCTCCCACGGTAGGGTGGCGGCCTCGGGAGCCCCCGCCGACGTGCTCACCGAGAGGCTGATCGACGAGCACTTCGGCGCCCGCGTCCGGATCGAGACCGGTCCCGGCGGCAGGCCCGGAGTCCACCTGGAGCGCCCTGATGACATCGAGCCCCCCGCACCCGGTCCCTGAACCGCTCCTCGCGGGGGGTTCCTTCGAGCTGGGCCACCGCCACGAGGACGGGGTCCGGCTGGCCTCGCTGCTGTGGCGGCCCGGCCCCGGCTGGCGGGCGATCTCCTCGGCCATGGTCGGCGGAGGCATCGGGCCGGTCGAATGGGTGCTGAACGCCCAGGTGCCCGGCGGCTACGCGCGCATGGACCCGGTGGACCACCTGCGGGAGATGGCCCCGCCCGGTCCCGGCGTCGGCATGCTCACCGCCGCCGCGGTGGACCGCTTCACCCGGGCGGCCGACGGGGGAGCGGAGGCCGCGGCCACCGTGGGCCTGCGCGTCCCCACCTGGGCCGCCGCCCCCGAGGGGGTCCCCGACCCCGAGCTCGCCCCCCTGTACCGGCCGGGGACGATCAACATCCTCGTCGCCGTCCCGGTCCCGGTGAGCGACGCCGCCCTGGTCAACCTGGTCATGACGGTGACCGAGGCCAAGACCAGGCCCTGGTCGAGGAGGGCTTCGGCTGCACCGGCACCGCCTCCGACGCGGTCTGCGTCGCCGTACCCGAGGCCGGGCCCGGTGACGGCCCCGGAGAGCTGTTCGGCGGCCCCCGCTCCGTCTGGGGCGCCCGCGCCGCCCGCGCCGTGCACCGGGCCGTACGGCGAGGCGCCCGCGACTGGGCGGGGCGTGACGGGGCGCGCACATGAAGTGAGGGAATTCCGGGAAGTAGCATGTCGGCGCAGGCGGGACTCTCCATACTCGGACGGGTGACGATGATGGCAACGACGGAGCCGGTGACAGAGCCGAAGGGCGAGCGGACGGTTCTCCAGGGCAAGCCGCCGTTCACTGTCGATGACCTGCTGCGGTTCCCCGACGACGGGAACCGCTACGAGCTCTTCAACGGGAGCCTGCTGGTGAGTCCCTCACCTGTCCCCATGCACCAACTCGCGATCGCACGCCTGCTGCGGATCCTGGAGGACGCCGCGCCGCTGGAGCTGCAGCCGTTGCCGGAGGTCAATCTCCGGGTGGGACCCCGGGACTTCTTCATCCCCGACCTCGTCGTGGTGCCGACGGAGGCCGTCGAGGCGAACGAGCTGATGTTCCGGCCGGAGGACGTCCTGCTGGCGGTCGAGGTGGTCAGCCCCAGCACCCAGGGGAGGGACCGGCAGCTGAAGCGGTCCGCCTACGCCGACGCGGGCATCCCCGTCTACTGGCGGATCGAGCTCGACGACGGGCCGTCCCTGCATGTCCACGAGCTCGCCGGCGACGAGTACAAGCCCGCCGAGAAGCACGAGGCGGGGGAGACCGCCACCCTGGTCGTCCCGTTCGAGGTCTCCTTCGACCCCGCCGCGCTGCTCCGCCGCCGCGGCTGACGGGGGCCGGAGAACCGGGCCGGCGGGGATCGGAGAGCCGATCGTCTCCCGATCGATCCGCCAGCGGTGCGGCGCTCTATTGACTTCCCGCGATAGGTTGCCACCCTGGTCATATCCCCCTAGGGAGTGGTGATGCGGCGGCTCGGAACGGCTCTGGCACTCCTCGGCGGCCTGGCGCTCGCGGTCGCCGCGATGCCCGCCGCCCTGGCGCACGAACACCCCAGCGGGATCACCGACCTGGTGACCCCCGCGGTGGTACGCGTCGAGGCGACGGCGAAGGTGGACATCACCCTGCTCGACCACCTCGGCGAGCTGGTCCACGTCGAGCGGAGCTACGAGGTGCCGATCGGCAGCGGCACCGGGACCGTGGTCAACCCCGAGGGCGCGGTCGTCACCCTGACCCGCGTGGTGGAGACCGGCAAGGACGTCGCGGTGTACGCCGCGAACCGGATCTTCGCCGAGCACCACAAGGTGAAGATCCCCGACGACTTCGAGCGGCACAAGCTCAGCGACGACCGGCTCGACCACCACCTGCAGGAGTGCTACCCGCCGAAGAGCTCCACGGCGACCTGCATCGTCGACGTCGCCACCGAGATCCGGATCTTCCCGAACATCGCCCCCGCCGACGCCGAGGGGTTCCGGGCCGAGATCGTCCGCGCCGGGGACGAGCCCGACAGCCCGGCGGTGCTGGCGCCGGTCGGGCGCGCCGACGGCGGGACGGGCATGCCCACCGCGCCGCTGGCCGCCAAGGTGCCCGACAAGGAGGGCTCCCCGGTCGCGGTCGCCGGGTTCACCGGGCGGCCCGCGGCGGACCGGCCGGAGACGGTGGAGATCGCGCACCTGCGGGCCGGGGGCGCCGGGGACGGCGGCCGCCGGTTCAAGGACCCCGAGGGCAAGGCCGACGAACCGGTGAAGCTGGGCGCCTCGTCGACAAGGGGCTGCTCGGCGGCCCGGTGATCGAGGACAAGAAGGGCGAGGTCGTCGGGCTGCTCGTCGGCGGCGGCAAGGAGGCCCGGATGATCGGCGTCCGGGAGATCACCACGGCGCTGGCCGAGGCGAAGACGCCCGCGCGGCGCGGTCCGATCGACGCCGCGTTCGAGCAGGCGCTGACCCGCTTCCACACCGGGTACTACGGCGACGCCGTCCCGGCCTTCCAGCGCGTCCTGGACCTCTACCCCGGCCACGTCGTGGCCGCGGCGCACCTGAAGACCGCGCAGGCCAAGCGCGGCACCGCCGAGGACGAGGGCACGAAAAGGGCCGCCGCCCGCGAGGGCGCGGACCAGGGCGGTGCGGTGCCGCTCTGGCCCTTCCTGGCCGGAGGCGCCGTGCTGGTGGCCGCGGTGGCCGCCGGGGCGCTGCT
>NZ_CDRNDK010000304.1:0-8078 GCF_977012225.1 Planomonospora algeriensis
CTCGGCCTGGCCGGGCTGGCGTTCGCCGCCGGCAGGGCGTCCGGTGGCGCCGCGGTGACCGGGACCGCCGAGATCGCCGCGCAGGTGCTCTGCCTCGTCACGGTCGCCCTGCTGACGGCGGCGGCCCCCGTCCGCCGGAGCGCGCCGCGGGGAACGCAAGAGCCGGGACCGCCCGCCGTCGTGCGCAGGCCGGAGAAGCTGGGGGTGGGCGCGTGACCCCGCGGCCGATCCCCTGGACGGCGGTACTGGCCGCGGGCGCGTTCCTCGTCACCCTCGCGGGGCTGATGCGCTTCCACGTCTACGAGAGCGCCCTGCTCCTGCCGCGGGAACAGGACAGGACCTATCACCTGGCCACGGCGGACGGCGCCTACTTCGACCCGGGGACGCTCACCTCCCGGACGGGGGTCGTGCTCGTGGCGAAGGTGACGCTGAAAGGCGACACGACCGCGGGAGACGAGCGGACCGGGGTGTGGACGGAGTTCACCTCGATCGAGACCGGCGAGGGCCGGCGGATCGGCTACCACGAGCGCCGGTCCGCCTTCGACCGCAGGACGGCGACGGCGGTCGACTGCTGCGGGGGGTACGTCGACTCCGACGCCGGGGTGCGGCAGTCGGGGCTGGCGTTCCGGCTCCCCTTCCGCGCGGAGCCGCGTTCCTACCCGATGTACGACACGGTGCTGCGCCGGGCGGTCCCCCTGCGTTTCGAGCGGGAGGAGGACGTCCGGGGGCTGCGGACCTACCGCTACAGCTACACGGCGGGACCGGTCGAGGTCGAGGCGAGGTCCGGCGAGTTCCCGGGCCGGGCCATGGGCCTGCCGGGCCGGCGCGTGGTCGGCGTCTCCCGCTACGCCGAGGTGGCGAGGACGCTCTGGGTCGAGCCGGAGAGCGGGCTGACGGTGAAGGCCGAGGAGAGCCACCGGCAGGCCCTGCGCACGGTCGACGGAGCCGAGCGCAGGCTGAGCCTCCAGGCCCGGCTGACCATGGTCCCCGAGGACGTCGAGGCCCGGGTCGCCGAGGCGCGGGCCTTCGCCCGCCGGGTCCTCCTCGTCCGGGACGTGCTGCCGGCCGGGTTCCTCGTCGGGGGAGCCGCGCTGGGACTGCTCGCCGTACGGCTGCGCCGGCCGAGACCCCTCGCTGCGCGGGAATCACCGGTGGCGGAGACGGAGGCCGTGTGAGCGCCGGGCCGGTCGAGATCGAGTTCCGGCTGCCGTCGTGGGCGTCGAACCCGTCGGCCAGGAGACACGCCTTCACGCTCGCGGTGACGGTTCTGCTGGCGGGAGGCCTCGGACTCACCCGGTGGCTGCTCGGCCGGTCCTACTTCACCGAGGACGACATCGTCTTCATCGGCCGGGCGGTCGCCGAGCCCTTCGGCTGGGACCACCTGTCGCGCGTGCACATCGGCCACCTCATGCCCGGCGCCCTCGCGCTGGTCCGCGCGGTCACGGCCGTCTCGGCGTACGACTGGGCGCTGATGTCGGCAGTGGTGCTCGTCCTGCACGCGGGCGCCGCGCTGGCCCTGCTGCGGCTGCTCCTGCTGATGTTCGGCCGCAGGCCGCTCATCCTCGTCCCGCTCGCCTTCTTCCTGTTCTCCCCGGCGAACTTCCAGGCCGGGACCTGGCCGGCCGCGACGCTCAACATCGTGCCCCTGCAGATCGCGATGCTGATGGCGATGTGCTCGCAGGTCCTGCTGATCCGCACCGGCCGGCTCCGGCACGCGTTCGCCGGGCTCGCGTGGACCTGCGCCGGGCTGCTCTTCTTCGAGAAGGCGATCGTCATCCCGGTGGTCCTGTTCGCCCTCACCGCGTTACTGCCCGTGGCGCAGGGCAGCGGTGTGGTCCGGGCCGCGCGCCGGCATCCGGTCCTATGGGCGGCCCACCTGGCTCTTGCCGCCGGTTACCTCCTGGTCTACGCCGCGGCGGTCGGCGGGACCGCCGCCCAGGGACCGTCCGCCCCGGACCTCCAGCAGGCTCTGCGGTACGCCGGAGGCTTCTTCGGTGTCACGGTCCCGACGCTGCTCGCGGGCGGACCGCTGACCTGGGGCGCGGAGACCACGGCCGGTCCGCTGGTCGGCGGGAGCGTGATCGAGGTCACGGCGGCCTGGCTGGTCGTGGCTGCCGTCGTGGCCGGCACCTGGCGCAGGCGCCGGCGGCGGCCGGGGCCTGGGCGCTGGGCGCGGGATACCTCCTCGTCGCAGACGGCCTGCTGATCATGTTCGGGAGGGCGGGCTCGGCCCAGCACGCCTTCGAGAGCCGCTACATCGCCGACGCGCTTCCGCTGCTGGCGGTCTGCCTCGCGCTCGCGCTGATGCCGTGGCGGGGGGCGCCGATCGAGCGGAGAGAGATCCCCGGGACCGTCCCGGTGCTCGCCCTGCCCGCCGTGTGCGTGTACGTCGCGGTCACCCTGGTGTCGGCGGCGGGGTTCGCCCAGGGGCTGCCCGGCGAGCGCAACCGGGCCTACTTCGAGACGGCCCGCGCGGAGTTGGCCGCGCTCGACCCCGGGATCGGGGTGTACCCGGCCCTCGTGCCCGAGACGATGATGTTCCCCTGGCAGGCGATCGAGGACCGGCTGACGTCCCGGGCGCTCAGTCCGCTGGCCGAAGGGGAACTGCGGCGGCGGGTCGGCCTGCCGGGCCCCGCCTACCGGGCCGTCACCTTCGACGAGAGAGGGCGGCTCCGCCCGGTCCGGATCTTCGGCGGGTTCGCCCTGCCCGAGGAGCGTAACGGGCGAAGGCGCCGCTGCTTCCCCCTGGAGGGCGGCCGTGCGCTCACCGTCGATCTGCGCGCGGAGTACCCGGGGCACATCGCGAGGATCGAGTACGAGATCCGCGGGCCCGTCGGCGTCACCGTGCGGACCGGGACGCTGGACACCCGGCTCGTCCTGTCCCCCGAGCACCGGCAGGTGTTCCTCCCGGTCCCCGTGCACCAAGGGGGCCTGCGCGTGACGGTGGATCCGGGGGCGGAGAGGCCGTGCCTGAAGTCCGTCGTGGTCGGGGCGGCGCTGCCGGAGGAGGTCAGCGGCGGCGCAGGATGAGCAGCAGGTTCCAGCTCACGATCTCGCGCAGCCCCGGGACGCGGACGACCGGCGTGGCCCACCGGGGGTGGTAGCGCGGCAGGGCGTCCAGGACCCGGACGTCCGGCTGCCACCGTGCCCAGCGCAGGGCCGCGCCCACCGAGACGGGGTAGAGGCTGGTGCCGTACACGTTCTTGGGCGGGCGTCCGTGCCGGCGGGTGTAGCGGGCGGCGGCGCGGTGGCCGCCGAGGTAGTGCCACGGGGAGGTCTCGTGTCCGCCCCACGGGGAGAGCCAGTTGGTGAAGGACAGGTAGACCACCCCGCCCGGCCTGGTGACGCGGACCATCTCCGCGGCCATCCGCCACGGGTCCGGCACGTGCTCCAGCACGTTGGAGGAGAAGCAGACGTCCACCGAGCCGGTCGCGAGCGGGATGTCCAGCGCGCTGCCGAGCACCGCGCCCTCCGGGGCCGCACCCTGCCGGGCCATCATCTCCCCGGCGTCGCAGTCCACGCACACGGGCCGGCGCCGAGGCCCGCAGCACGTCGGTGAAGTAACCGGGGCCGCCACCGATGTCCGCGACCAGCGCGCCGTCCAGCTCGGTGTAGGACGCCAGCTGGGCGACGGTGTCGTGGGCGAGCATGCCGTAGAAGAAGTCCGGGTCGCTCTGCTCCTTGCGGAAGGCGCGGAGCAGCCGGACCGACCGGCCGAGGGTGGCCCGGAACGGTGCCTGCGGAGTCTGCAATGCTGCTCCTCGCCGCGGTGAACGAATCGGGTGCGCCGGAGCATAACAGCATGTATTGCCGGTGTCCTGGCAGGCCCATAGGGTGCTTGCGCGCCGTGGGACGAAGGAGGACGCAGGTGGGGGCCACGCAGACCGAGCGACCGCAGCCGCCGACGCTGCGGATCACGCTGCCCGGCTGGGCCGCGGGGCTGCGCGAGCCGGTGCTGCTGGGGGCGGCGTCGCTCATCACGGTCTCACTCATGCTGCGCGCTCTGGTCCTGAAGGACTCCTATTTCGTGGAGGACGACCTGCTCTTCGTGGGCAACGCCTACGAGAGCGGCCTGACCCCCGATTTCGTGACGCGCATCCACAAGGGCCACTTCATGCCCGGCGCGCTCGCGCTGACCTGGGTGCTCTCGCGGATCGCGCCGTACGACTGGCTGCTGGTGGCCACCGTCACCTTCCTCGCCCAGGGGCTGCTCGGCGTGCTGGCGCTGCGGTTGCTGCGGTCGCTGTTCGGCACCCGTCCGGCGATCCTGCTGCCGCTGGCGGTGCTGCTGCTCTGCCCGCTGACGGTCCCGCCGCTCGGCTGGTGGGCGTCCGCGCTCAACGCGGTCCCGCTCCAGCTCGCGATGGTGCTCGCGCTGACCGCGCAGGTGCGTTTCGCGCGGGGCGAGGGGGCCCGGTACGGCCGGCACGCGATGGCCTGGACCGTGACGGGCATGGCCTTCAGCACCAAGGGCGTCTTCGTCGCCTTCCTGCTCTTCGCCGTGACCACCGCGTTCCTGCGCGACCGGGAGGCCGGCTGGATCCGGTCCATGCTCGCCGAACTCGGGCGGCACCGGCGCCTGTGGGGCGCGTACGCGGTGCTGCTGGCCGCCTACACCGCGCTCTACCTCGCCCGCCGGGACACCGCGCCGGGAGAGGGCGCGTCGATGCCCAGACTCGACGTCGCGGTGGACCTGGTCGGGCTCATGCTGGGCCGTACCTTTCCCAGCGGGGCGGTCGGCGGCCCGTTCACCTGGAGTCCGGTCACCCGGCCGGGGGGATGGCCGGCCCGTCGGACGCCGTGGTCGCGGTCTCCTGGCTGGTGCTGGCCGCCCTGGTGGCGGTCACGGTCGCCTACCGGCGGCGGGCGCTGCGGGTGTGGGTGATCCTGGCGGGCTATCTGGTGTTCGCCGACGCGGTCCCCACGGTCATCGCCCGGGGCGGTCACGTGGCGCTGGTCGGGGCGGAGACCCGCTACGTGGCGGACGCCGTGGTCGTGCTCGCGGTCGGCCTGGGACTGGCGCTGCTGCCGCTGAGGGGGGAGACGGACGCGTACCGCCGTCCGCTGCCCGGCAGGTCCGCGCTGCTCCTGGCGGCCGGGCTGGCCGCCGGGGCCTACCTGGTGGCATCGGTGGTCTCGACCGAGGCGTACCGGGCGACGCTCAGCGGCGACCGGGTCCGGGCCTACCTGGAGACCGTCTCCGCGGAGCTCGCCCGGGTGCCGGACGACGTCGTGATCTACCCGGCGCCGGTGCCCGACGACATCGTGCTGCCGCTGAACGGGGACCGGCGGCTCAGCGACCGCCTGCTCGCCCCGCTGGCCCGTCCCGCGATCCGGACCAGGATGGCCCATCCCGAGCCCAGCCACGAGGCCGTGGTATTCGGGAAGGACGGGCGGCTGGCGAGGATGAGCATCTTCGGCTTCTTCCGGACCCCGGCGCAGGGCCAGGGCTGCCTGCCCTCGGCGAACGGCGTGGTGACCCTGCCCGAGGTGGTCTCCGAGGAGCGGCGGGGCCTGGCGGGAGCGCTGTCCTATGCGGCGGACCGGTCGCTCTCGGCGACCGTCGAGGTCGGCGGGGAGCGGATCGTGCTCAATCTCAGGAAGACGCCGGGCGACCGCGTCCATTTCCCGGTGAGCGGGCCGGGCCGGGGGATGCGGGTGGTGATGGACGATCCGGCCGCGCGGGTCTGCGTGACCGGCGTGGCGCTGGGGGTCCCGAGGGCCGAGGGCGAGTAGTCCTGTTTCAGCGCCTCACCAGGGCGTTCAGCCGCTGGAGGGGCCGCTCCACGAAATGGTGGGTCAGGATGGCCATGCCCAGGGTGAGGGCCGTGATGGGCGGCAGGTTGGCGAGGAATCCGCCGGTGAACGGCTGCTGTCCGGTGAACCCGTACCAGGTGTAGATCGCCACGAACTGCCAGAGGAAGACGCCGTAGGAGACGCGGCCGAGGAAGCGCATCACCGGGTTGCCGAGCAGGCGCTTGACCGGGGAGTCGCCCGGGGGCAGCAGCGCGGCCGGGGCGACCAGGCAGAAGGCGACGACGGTGTAGAGGACCAGTTCGGACAGGCCCGACCAGACGCCCTCGACGCCGAGGAACCGGTCACCGGTCACCGGGGAGGCCGCGACGGCGTAGGCGAGGGCCGCGACCAGCCACCAGGAGCCGGGAGAGGCGGCGACCTCCCGGCTGAAGCGCGCGGCCGGACCGTGCGGCCGGGCCCGTGCCCAGGCCATGACGACGGCCAGCGCCATGCCCGCGGTGAAGTAGACCCCCGAACGGGGCGGCCAGAGGTTCAGGTGGGGCCGGTACTGCGGGTAGTGGGTCAGCAGCGTCCAGACGAAGGACGTCACCGCCAGGGCGGCCAGGCAGGCCAGGAGCCGCCGGGCCCGCCGGTCGACGTCGGCGCCGCCGCGCCGGGCGAACGCGGCCATCCCGGCCGCGAGCAGGGGGAGGGCCAGGTAGAACGCGGCCTCCACTGACAGGCTCCACATCTGGGCCAGGCCCTTGGGGCCCAGACCGTGCCACCACGCCTCGGCGCTGTAGTTCTGGTTCAGGGTGAGGAGCTTGAACCAGTTCCAGGCGTCGGTCAGATGATCACGCGACCAGAGGAAGAGGGCGACGGCGACCACCAGCCAGTAGGCGGGCAGGATGCGGACGGCTCTGCGCCACAGGTACGCCCCGGCCCGGGGCGCCGGGGCGCCGGTGAGGGCCGCCGCGGCGAAGGGGCGGTAGAGCAGCAGGCCGGAGAGCGCGAAGAAGATCGGCACGGCCACGTCGCCGCGCGACAGCAGCGCCCCGGTGAACCCCTCCCGCAGTACGGCGCCGGCCTCGTTCGCCACGTGGTAGACGAGCACGGTGAAGGAGGCCACCGCGCGCACCCCGTCGAGGGCGTCCAGATGGCCGCCGGTGTCGGTCGCCTCCTGATGGACGGCAGGGCGGACGGCGGGCACCGATCTAGAACTTGTTTCGGTCACTTTTCCGCATCCCTGGTGACGTGGGTGATCGACGTCACTAACATACTGGCCAGTAGCTCGTGATTTAAGTACATTTCACCCCCCATGGCCACCTGCCCGTCCAGGGACCCCCCAGGAGGATCAATGCGCCGAATAGTCGGGATCGTTCTCTTAGCCCTGGGAGCCTTTCTCATCGTCCTGGCCCCACTCGTGCGCTTCCAGGTGGCCGGCAGCCTGATCGCCGCGCCCGCCGCGCAGTACGGCATCAGCAAGCTGCAGGCCGAGGGCGCGCAGTACTTCAGCGCCAGGGACCTCAAGGTCATGACCGCCCAGCTCGGCGTCACGGTCACCACCCGCGGCGACGTGAGCCAGGCCAAGGGCGACACGGTCGTCTGGGACGAGTTCACCGCGGTCAACGACGTGACGAACAACAACCCCAACATCACGATCACCGAGCGGCGCAGCGCCTTCAACAAGTACACCGGCGAGGGCGTCACCTGCTGCTCGGTGAACATCGACGACAAGCCGGTCACGATGGAGGGCCAGATCTACAAGTGGCCCTTCGACGTGGAGCAGAAGACCTACAAGGTCTTCAACTCCGTCGCGGGCAGGGCGTTCGACGCCAGGTTCGTCGGCGAGGAGCAGGTCAACGGCCTGACCGCCTACAAGTTCGAGCAGGACGTGCCGGAGACCAAGACCGAGACGCGCAGCGTGCCCGCCTCCGTCATGGGCGTCACCGACGTGACCGGCGACGTGCAGGTGGACCGGATCTACAAGGGCAAGAACACGTTCTGGATCGAGCCGACGACCGGCTCGCCGGTCAAGCAGGAGCAGCGGCGCGACGAGGTCCTGCGCACCCAGGACGGCGCGCACAGCGTCACCGCCCTCGCCGCCACGATCCGGATGACCCCCGAGACGGTCAACGACCTGGTGTCCAACGCCACCGAGAGCAAGAACCAGATCTCCATGATCAAGGTGACGATCCCGCTGGTCCTGCTCCTGCTGGGCCTGGTCCTGCTGGTCACCGGGTTCTTCGTGGCCCGCGGCACCGCCGGCAAGGCGTGACCGGCGAGGAGAGAACGGCCGTACGGCCGCCGGCGGATCCGCCGGCGGCCGGTCCGCCGCGCCA
>NZ_CDRNDK010000305.1:0-8027 GCF_977012225.1 Planomonospora algeriensis
CGGCGTCGAGCGCGAGCCGCCGCCCGCTGGCCGCCGCGGCCTCCACGTAGACCGGCCCCGCCGTACCGAACCCCGCGGCGCCGGAGGCGGCGCCCGGGACCCAGCCCTGCCCGAGGCCCAGGCCGCCAGGCCCGGACCACGGGCGACGGCCTCCAGGCAGCCGCGTCCGCCGCATTCGCAGGCCGGCCCGTCCGGGTCGACCACGACGTGCCCGATGTGCCCGGCGTTGCCGCTGCCGCCGTCGATCAACCGGCCGCCGAGGATCAGCCCGCCGCCCACGCCCGTGGACACGACCATGCCCAGCATGTTGGCGCTGCCCCTGCCGGCCCCCCGCCAGTGCTCGGCGGCGGCCACGCAGACGGCGTCGTTGTGGATGCGGACCGGGACGCCGGGGAAGCGGGCGGCCAGCCGGTCGCGGAGCGGGAAAGCCCGCCAGCCGGGCATGTTGAGCGGTGAGACGGCCCCCTCGGGCCAGGTCATCGGACCGCCGCAGCCGATCCCCACCCCGTCGACCGGGACGGCGCCCACGACTGAGGCGATCAGCGCGTCGAGCGCCTTCCACAGGGTCTCGGCGTCGCCGCCGGGCGGGTCGCGACCCGCTCCGCCACCCGGACGTCCCCGTCGGAGCCGACCAGCGCGGCGGCGAACTTCGTCCCGCCGATGTCGACGGCAAGCACAGAACCCGGCATTCAGCGATCATACGGCTGGCCGGAGGGCGAGCGGGAGGAGAAGACCAGGAGGCTCGCGGTGAACCCGTGCACGTGGTTCTGGCCCCCGACCGGGCCGATCTCTCCCGCCGAGAAGAACCCGGCCACCCCGACGGGTCCCAGGATGTCGTTGACCGCCGTCGTGTCGTGGTCGGCGCTGCCGAACATGGCCGAGCCCCGGCCGTTGCACGCGAACAGCAGCGCGCCCTCCACCCTGCCGAACTCCTCGCGATGCGCGTCGAGCAGCTCGTAGAGGTCCTCGTCGGCGGTCGCCGCGTCGCGCACCTGGAAACGGACGGTGCGGCCGATGTCGACGACGTCCCCGATGGCCACGGCCTCGCGGTCGGGGTCGATGCCGAGCACGCCCCGGATCAGGAAGTCGCCGCGCTCGTGCCGCTCGGCGTACTCGTCGATGGCGATGCCGATCTGCAGCCCGGAGGCGACCAGGTCGCGGTCGTCCTCGTCCAGCGCGCTGACGATCTCCTCCAGCCGGGCCAGGGCGGGCTGCCCGGCGAGTTCGAGCAGCAGGTTGTCCTCCGTCCCGGTGACGGCCATGGACGGGCCGATCGGGCGGCAGCCCTGGCTGACCACGGTGCTGACGTTGACCTCGCCGCCGATCAGCACTCCGACGGCACCCTCGGTGTAGACCTTGCCGTCGGCGAAGAGCCGCACCGCGCCCCGGCCCTGCAGCGAGTTGGCCAGGCCGCCGATCAGCGGGAGGCCTCCGAGGACCTCCCCCGAACGCTCGACGAAGCCGTCCGTCGGAAAGCTGTACGGATCGGCGAACATGATCGCCACCCGGTCGTCCGGGGCGCGCTCGGGCAGGCCGACCACGACGAACTGCTCCTCCGTGCGGAGGCTGTCCAGGGCGAAGGTCGTCAGCCTGGCCCCGTCGAGGACGGCGGCCCAGGCGCTCACCGCCGGGTTGATCTCCACTCCCTGCCCGTCGCCGATCACCCCGGTGGCGCTGCAGCCGACCACCGAGGCGCCCGGGACCATGCTCATCGCGCGCAGCCCCGCGCGGGAGACGTCGTCGGGGTCGTCACCGCAGACGAAGAAACAGACCAGGTCCGGCGGCTTGTCCAGTCCGCGCAGGGCCTGGTTCACCGCGGATTCCGCCGCCGCGACCAGGTCGGAGCCCACGGCGAGACCATCGGCGAAGCGGCTCGTCAACAGCGCCACTCGTCTCGCCTCCCTCTCGTGTGCGAAGCCGTCCCGCCCGAAGTCCTCTCCGGACCGCCCCGGCTTCCCTTGAGCGATTCTCCCCACTGAAAGGACGGGCACGCGCGTCCGCCGCCACGCAATGCGGGAGACTCGCAATCAGGATGAGACTGCCGGTTTCGGCTCGGGAGACGTAGTCTCGATCCCGTGCCTCACATTCCAGAGCCACGGACTCTGCGCGAGCTTCGCGAGAGCGGCCATATCCACCGCACGGTGAAGGCGGAAATCCGCGAGAACCTCCTGGCCCGGCTCCGGTCCGGCCGGCCGCGGTTCCCCGGCATCGTGGGCTTCGACGACACGGTCCTGCCCCATCTGGAGCGGGCCCTGCTCGCCGGCCACGACCTGGTCCTGCTCGGTGAGCGCGGCCAGGGCAAGACCCGGCTCATCCGCACCGTCACCGGGCTGCTCGACGAGTGGACCCCGGTCGTCGACGGCTGCGAGATCAACGACCACCCCTACGCGCCCTCCTGCGTCCGCTGCCGCCGCCTGGCGGAGTCCGAGGGAGAGGGGCTCGCGGTCTCCTGGCGGCACCGCGACGAGCGCTACGGCGAGAAGCTCGCCACCCCCGACACCTCCGTCGGCGACCTGATCGGCGACGTCGACCCCATCAAGATCGCTGAAGGGCGCACCCTCGGTGATCCGGAGACCGTGCACTACGGCCTGGTGCCGCGGAGCAACCGGGGCGTCTTCTCCGTCAACGAGCTGCCCGACCTGGCCGAGCGGATCCAGGTGTCGCTGCTCAACGTGCTGGAGGAGCGCGACATCCAGGTCCGGGGATACAACCTCCGCCTGCCCCTGGACATCCTGCTGATCGCCAGCGCCAACCCCGAGGACTACACCAACCGCGGCCGGATCATCACCCCGTTGAAGGACCGCTTCGGCGCGGAGATCCGCACCCACTACCCGGCCTCCGTCGAGACCGAGCTGGTGCTCATCCGGCAGGAGGCGGCGCTCGACCACGTGGGGGCCGACCTGCCCGACCACCTGGTCGAGGTGATCGCCCGCTTCACCCGGCTGGTCCGGGAGTCCACCGCGGTGGACTCGCGCTCGGGGGTCTCGGCCCGCTTCTCCATCGCCGCGGCCGAGACCGCCGCCGCCTCCGCGCTGCGGCGGGCCGCCCTGACCGGAGAGGAGCGCGCGGTGACCCGGGTCGCCGACCTGCCGGACATCGTGCACACCCTCCGGGGCAAGGTGGAGTTCGAGGTCAGCGAGGAGGGCCGGGAGATCGAGGTCCTCACGCACCTGCTCCGCCGGGCCGTCGCCGAGACGTTCCGCGGCACGCTCGGCGGCGCGGACCTGTCGGCCCTGCTGGAGCGCTTCTCCGAGGGGGTCCAGGTCGAGTCCGGCCCCCTGGTGCCCGCCGCCGAGCTGCTGCAGCGGATCGGCCCGGTGAACGGCCTGGCCAAGATCATGTCCCGGCTCGGCATCGGCGACGAGTCCCCCGGCCACGCCGCGGCCGCCCTGGAGTTCGCCCTGGAGGGTCTCTACCTCCTGCGCCGGCTGTCCAAGGACGAGGTGGACGGCATCACGGTCTACCGCACCTAGCGGTGCCCGTGCCGCACTCCGGGAAGACCGAGGAGACCGCCATGCCCGACCGTTCCATGATCTCCGCCCCGCCCTCGCCCCGCCACCGGGCCGGGGGCGGGCGATGAGCTACCGCTACGGCGAATACCGGGACGGGCCCGACCCGCTCGCCCCGCCGTACGACGTGCGCGCCGCGCTCGACCAGATGGGCGACGCCATCCTGTCCGGCTCCAACCCCGGCCACGCCCTGCGCGACCTGCTCAAGCAGGGCCTGCCCGGCGCGCAGAACCGGCGCGGCCTGGACGACCTGCTCCGGGAGGTGCGCCGCCGCCGCCGGGAGCTGCGCGAACGCGGCCGGCTGGACGGGACGCTGGAGCGGGCCAGGGCGCTGCTGGACAAGGCGATCGGCCAGGAGCGGGCGGAGCTGTTCCCCGACCCGTCCGACGACGCCCGGTTCCGCGAGTCGGTGCTGGACGGCGTGCCGGACGACCCGGCGGGCGCCATCCAGTCGCTGGGCTCCTACGACTGGCGTTCGGCCGCGGCCCGGCGAACCTTCGGGGAACTGCGCGACCTGCTCCGCAGGGAGGTGCTCGACAGCCAGTTCCGGGGCATGCGGCAGGCGCTGGCCGACCCGGACCCGGCCGCGCTGGAGCGGGTCCGCGAGATGACGGCCGCGCTGAACGACATGCTCGACCGGGACGCGCGGGGCGAGCACACCCAGGATGATTTCGATGACTTCATATCGAAATACGGGGACATGTTCCCGGAGTCGCCGCGGAACCTGGAGGAGCTGGTCGACACCCTCGCCCGACGGGCCGCCGCGACCCAGCGCCTGCTGGCCTCGCTCGCCCCGGCCCAGCGGGAGGAGCTCGCGGGCCTGATCAACCAGACCCTGGAGCAGGCCGGGCTGGCCGACCAGATGCGCCGCCTGGGCGAGTCCCTCCGGTCCCGCCGCCCCGACCTGGCCTGGAACACCCCGGAGCGGCTCGGCGGCGACGAGCCCCTGGGCATGTCCGACGCGGTGACCGCGCTGGACGAGCTCGCCGACCTGACCCAGCTGGAGGCCGCGCTCCGCCAGGACTACCCCGGCGCCCGGCTGGACGACGTCGACGAGGCCGCGATCCGGCGCGCGCTCGGCCGCTCGGCGGTCGACGACCTGCGGGCGCTCCGGCAGATCGAACGCGAGCTGGAACAGCAGGGCTACCTGCAACGCCGGCGCGGCAGGCTGGAGCTCACCCCCAAGGCCGTCCGCCGCCTCGGCGAGACCGCCCTGCGCCGCGTCTTCGCCTCCCTGGAGTCGGGCCGCCGCGGCGACCACGACCAGGTCGACGCGGGCGCGGCCGGAGAGCTCACCGGTTCCACCCGGCCCTGGCGGTTCGGCGACGAGCAGCCCATCGACGTGGTCCGCACGGTCGTCAACGCCGTACGGCGCGGCGGAGGCCGCAGCGGGGACCACAGCGCCGACCGCAGCGCCGACCGCAGAGGCGCCGTGACCCTGTCGGTGGACGACTTCGAGGTGGCCGAGACCGAGCGGCGCACCGCGGCGGCCGTCTGCCTGCTGGTGGACCTGTCCTACTCCATGGCCCTGCGCGGCACCTGGGCGGCGGCCAAGCAGACCGCGATGGCCCTGCAGGCGCTGGTCAGCTCCAAATTTCCGCAGGACTCGGTGCAGATCGTCGGCTTCTCCAACTACGCCAGGGTCCTGCAGCCCGACGAGCTGGCCGGGCTGGAGTGGGACATGGTCCAGGGCACCAACCTGCACCACGCCCTGCTGATCGCGGGCCGCCACCTGGACCGCCACCCCGACTTCGAACCGGTCGTGCTCGTGGTCACCGACGGCGAACCCACCTCGCACCTGCGCCGGAACGGCACCTACGCCTTCGAGTGGCCGCCCACCCGCGAGACCCTGGAGCTGACGCTCGCCGAGGTCGACAAGATGACGCGGCGCCGGGCGACGCTCAACGTGTTCATGCTGGCCGAGGACGAACGGCTGAAGGAGTTCGTCGACGAGGTCGCCCGCCGCAACGGCGGCCGGGTCTTCTCCCCCAGCGCCGACCGCCTGGGCGAGTACGTCGTCAGCGACTTCCTGCGCACCCGCCGCGCCCGGTAGGCGGCGCACGGCCGGCCTCGGGCGATCAGGATCCGGCGAGGATCAGGCTCCGGCGAAGGCCGCGTAGTGGTCCAGCGCGAGGTCGAAGCCGTCGCTGTAGTGCCGGTAGGAGCGGTAGCAGGGACGCCAGGCCGTACTGTTGCCCACGCCCGCCCTGGCCTCGGCCACCGCGGCCGGGACCCGCTCGGGACGGAGCAGCAGCCCTCCGCCGAGGTAGCGGAACTCCGCCAGGACGGTGCAGGAACCGGGCCCGCCGGAGACGAACCGGCCCCAGCGCCAGCCGCTCTCCTCGTCCCACACCAGCGCGTCCTCGCCGGTCAGCCGGATCGTCCCGGCCCGCGGGTCGCACGGGCCCTCCCACCACGCCTCGGCCTGCGCGCCCAGCGCCTCGGCGACCAACCGCAGGTAGGAGACGGGCTGGTGCCGCCATTCATCGGTGTACGGCTCGACATGTCTTACGGTCACGACGGGCACTCCCTTGTGCCTTGTGCACGATCTGGATCTCGACGCCCGCCCGCCCGGCACGGCCCCGGCTCGACCGCCGACGGCACCTCACGCGGGAACGGGCTCCGGGGTGATCCTACTCACTCCACCGGTGTGCTCAGGGCGAGAACGGGAGGATTCACCCGCCCGCCCGGTCAAGAAGGAGTACGGCGCGCCCGGATCGCGGGGACCGGCCGAGCCGCGCCCCGGCGAGATCACCGGCGGCTAAGGTCGGTCCATGACAGATCTGCTGCTCTGGCTGCACATCGGTTTCGCGATCTTCACCCTGGGCCCGGTCGTCGCCGCGACCATGTCCACACCCCGGTTCATCCGCGCCCGGAACGTCGACGTCCTGCGCTACCTGCACAAGACGACGCGCGTCTACGCCATCGCCTCCGTCGGCGTCTTCCTGTTCGGCGTGCTGGTCGGCCTGGAGTATCTCGGCAGGCCGTACCTGTCGGTCTCCATGACGCTCTTCATCGTCTCCGCCGTGCTGCTGGTCGTCGTCGAGCGGGACCAGCGCGCCGCCCTGCGGGCCCTGACCAGTGAGGACCCGCAGGACGACGCCAAGGTGCAGACCGGCCGGATCGCCACCCTCTCCGGGCTGATCACCCTGATCTGGATGGTCGTCCTCGTGCTGATGGTCTGGGGCAGCCCCTGACCCCGCGGTGGGCGGCGGCTAGCCGAGGGCCTGGGTGAGGTCGGCGAGCAGGTCGTCGACCGTCTCGATGCCGACCGAGAGGCGGACCAGGTCTCCGGGGACCTCCAGCGGCGAGCCCGCGGCGGAGGCGTGGGTCATCCGGCCCGGGTGCTCGATCAGCGACTCCACGCCGCCCAGCGACTCGCCCAGGGTGAACAGCCTGGCCCGGTTGCAGACCTCGACCGCCTCCGCCTCGCCGCCGGCGACCCGGAAGGAGATCATGCCGCCGAAGCGCCTCATCTGCTTGGCCGCCACCTCGTGGCCGGGGTGCTCGGGCAGGCCCGGGTAGAGCACCGAGGTCACCCGCGGGTGCGCCAGCAGGAGGTCGACCACCCGCTCGGCGTTGTCGCAGTGGCGGTCCATCCGCACCGCGAGCGTCTTGAGGCCGCGCAGCGTCAGCCACGCGTCGAACGGCCCGGCCACCGCGCCCATCGCGTTCTGGTGGTAGGCGAGCCGCTCGCCCAGCTCGGCGTCCCGCGCGACGAGCGCGCCGCCGACCACGTCGGAGTGGCCGCCGACGTACTTGGTGGTGGAGTGCACCACGACGTCCGCGCCCAGCGCCAGCGGCTGCTGGAGGTACGGCGAGGCGAAGGTGTTGTCCACCACCAGCAGCGCGCCGCAGTCGTGCGCCAGCTGCGCCAGGGCGGCGATGTCGGCGATGCCGAGCAGCGGGTTGGTGGGTGTCTCCACCCAGATGACCCGGGTCTTCTGGGTGATGGCGGCGGCCACCGCGGCCAGGTCGCCCAGCGGCACCGGGTCGTAGTGCAGCCCCCAGTTCTCGTGCACCTTCGCGAACAGGCGGTAGGTGCCGCCGTAGGCGTCGTTCGGGATGATCACGTGGTCGCCGGGCCTGCAGACCGTACGGAGCAGGGTGTCCTCGGCCGCCAGGCCGGAGGCGAAGGCCAGGCCGCGGACGCCGCCCTCGACGGCGGCGATGGCCTCCTCCAGCGCGGTCCTGGTCGGGTTGGCCGACCTGCTGTACTCGTATCCGGAGCGCAGTCCCCCCACGCCGTCCTGCTTGTAGGTGGACACCGCGTAGATGGGCGGCACGACGGCCCCGGTCTGGGGGTCGGCCTCCTGACCGGCGTGGATGGCCAGGGTCTCGAATCCTTCACTCATACGGGCCACGCTACTCCGCCTCGCGCCCCGGAGGACCCGGCCCGGCGGTCTCCCGGCCACCGCGCTCCCCGGAGCGTCCGATGGCCTGCTACGCGGCCTGCGGCTCGCGGTCGTCCGGACGCCTCGGCCTGAACGGCACCACCTCGGCGCCCGCCGGCTGGCC
>NZ_CDRNDK010000306.1:0-7986 GCF_977012225.1 Planomonospora algeriensis
GCGGAGCAGCGCGCCGAGCCCGGCGAGGGGGCCCGCGGCGGGACCCTCGATGGGGCCCTCGATGGGGCCCCGCCCGGCCGTCCCCGCATCAGCCGGAGAGGAGTCGGCTGACGGGAGGACGGCGGGCAGGGAGACGGGGACGCGCTGTTCGGACTGCTCTCCGTAGCGCTCCACGGCCTCCAGGTCCGCCTCGGCCAGAAGGGTCACCTGGCCGTCGGTGACGCCGAGCACCAGGGCCCGGTCGGTCACCCGGACGACCGCGACGGAGGAGTTGCGGGTCAGCTGCTGGCGGGCGAGCACGGTGAGCAGTCCCCCGCTCCGCCCCGCCAGCGGCTTGCGGGCCACCTTCGACAGCCCCCACACCAGGAGCAGGACGACCAGGAGCGAGAACGTGATTCTCAGAACGGTCTCGAACATTGCGGGGTGCTGCTCCTACGTCGGGACGGTCGGCGGCGGCGGGCGGCGGACGCGGCTACTGCCGGTCCCCGCCGGGGGAGAGGATCTCGGTGACGCGGACGCCGAAGTTCTCGTCGATCACGACGACCTCGCCGCGGGCGATCAGGCGGCCGTTGACCAGCAGGTCGACCGGGCTGCCCGCGGCGCGGTCCAGCTCCACCACGGCGCCCGGCGCGAGCGAGAGCAGCTCGCGGACGGTCATCCGGGTACGGCCGAGCTCGGCGGTGACGTTCATCTCGACGTCGTGCAGCAGGTCGAAGCCGGCCTTGGCCTTGCCCGCGGGGCGGGCGGCCGCGGGGACCGGCCAGGAGACCGCCACCAGCGCGAGCACGGCCCGCACGACGCCGTCCTCCAGCAGCGGCACGAAGACCGACTCGCCGCGGTTGGCGAGCGCGCCCAGGCCGACCTCGGGCTCGGCGGCCAGCGCCGGCTCCAGGACGACGGGGCCCAGCTTGCCGGCCGCCGCCTCCAGGGCGGGCTGCACGGCCTTGGCCAGGTCCAGCTCGCCGAGCGGGCTCTGCCGCAGGGCGTCGACCAGGTCCTGGCCGACGACGACCGCGACCTCGCCCTGGGTGACGCCGGAGAAGCGGGCGCACACGGCCAGGCCGGCGGGCAGGTCCTGCGGCACGGTGAAGACGGGGGTGCCGACTTCCAGGGCGCCGCCGGTGGGCAGCAGGACCAGCGCGGCCTCGGCCGCGGCCATGCCGAGCTCCACGCGGGGGGCGACGGTGATCGTGGTGGTCATCAGTGGGCTTCCGTTTCGTTCTGCGGCGTGGGCACGACGAGGCAGGCCAGGCGCGGGCCCTGGCTACCGGGCACTGCGTGGGCGAAGGTGATGTCCGCGGCCGTCACCGACAGCGGAGCCGTCACGGGGTGGCCGAGCGGCACGACGTCGCCCGGTTCCAGGCCGATGATCTGGTCGGGGCGGAGCCGTACCGCCTCGAAGCGGACCGCCACGTCGATGGGCGTGGTGCCGAGCGCGGCGGCCATGTTGCGGTGCGCCTCCTCGCGGGCGGCGCGCTGGCCCGAGCTGAGGGTGACGTCGTTGTCGTTGCCCTGGAGCTTGGGGAAGATCGAGGCGAACGGCATGCAGATCGTCGCCAGGCACTCCTCGCTGCCCACCCGCATGTCGAAGGAGGCCACGATGACCGCGTCGGCGGGGGCGCAGGCCTGCACGAACTGCGGGTTGTAGTCGATGACGCCCAGCTTCGGGTGGATCTCGGTGATCGACTCGAAGGCGTAGTGCATCTCCTCCAGGACCCGGGTGAGCAGGTCGCGCAGGAGGGGCGTCTCCATGTCGGTCAGCGGGCGCTCCGCCTGGGCGCCGCCGGGGCCGCCGAGCAGGTGGTCGATGCTGGCCATCGCGGTGCCCAGGGAGAACTCCATGATGGCGGTGCCGGGCAGCGGCTCCAGGTCGACGGTGGCGACGATGGTCGGGTTGCCCAGCGCCGAGACGTACTCGTCGTAGGTGAGCTGCTGGATCGAGACGAGCGAGACCTGGGAGACCACGCGCAGGCTGGTGGTGAGCAGGGTCGTGTACTGGCGGGCGAACGTCTCGTAGGCGATCTGGAGGGTGCGGACGTGCTCACGGGAGAGCTTGATGGGACGCCGGAAGTCATAGGGCTGCGGGTCGGAGATCTTCGCCCGGCGGGACATCCGTCCGAGCAAGCGGGGCGTCGAGGCCGAAGGCTGCGTCTGACTCACGAGATCACACATCGGCCGTTATCCATCCGATATGAGGAAATGCCGGAAAGCGGGTTCACCTCGTGACGAGGGTCCCGTTCCCGCGGCGGGGATCGCGTGCGTGTGGCGTCCCCCGCCGGTGCGCGTCGTGGCGGCGGTGTGTCCTCCGCGTGCCGTGCGGCGGCGCGGTGTCCTGCGCGTGCCGTACCTGTCTCCTGCGCGTGCCGTGCGGCGGCGCGGTGTCCTGCGCGGCTCGTGCGGCGGCGCCTACTGCATGACGAACTCGGTGAAGTAGATGTCCATGATCTCGCCCTCGTAGGACTTCTCGATCTTCTTCAGCAGCTCCTGCTTGGCCAGGTTGCGCGCCTTGCCCGAGGAGAGCTCGTCCACCGCCCTGTTGCTGAAGTGGTCGATGGCCAGGTCCTGGGCCTTGCTGCCGTCGGGCGCCTCGGCGACCTCGGCGGTCGCCTGCAGCGCCAGCTTCAGCTTCAGGAAGTGCCCGTCGGCGAGGTTGATCGTGATGGCGTCGAGGGCGGCCACGGCGCCGGGCTCCGGCGCGGGCTCCTCGGCCTCCCCGCCTCCGGCGAACAGCAGGAAGTAGGCCGCCGCCGCGGCGACGAGGGCCAGCACGACTCCGCCGGCGATGAAGAGCGGCTTCTTGGACTTCTTGCCGCCCCCCTTCGCCTCCTCGGCGTCCGGCGCGGCCTTGAGCTTCGCGGTGGCCATGGTGTTCGTCTCCTGGGTGTGGTTCGGTCAGCTCGTGCTGGACTGGCCCGCGGCCGACGGCAGCAGGGTCTTGGTCGCGGCGTCGAGGTCGGACAGGACGACCACCTCGACCCGGCGGTTCAGCGTCACCGACCGGGAGTCGGTGTCGGGGTACAGGGGCCGCTGGTCGGCGTAGCCGGAGGCGTTCAGCCGCTGCGCGGAGATGCCCCTGGCCACCAGCCGGCGCACCACCGTGGAGGCGCGCGCGGTCGACAGCTCCCAGTTCGACGGGTACGGGCCCGAGGTGATCGGCAGCCAGTTGGTGTGCCCGTCGACCTCGATGTGGTTCTTCTCGGTGCGCAGCGCCGGCGCGATCGAGTCGATGATCTTCCGGCCGTCGCGCAGCAGCTCGGCGCTGTTGTTGCCGAACACGACGGAGCTGGTGACGACGGTGACGACCAGGCCGCGCTCGTCGATGCGGAACTGCACGCTGTCCTCGGCGTTCTGCTTGCGCAGCGCCTCCTGGATCTTCTTCTTGATCCGCTCGAACTTCTCGACCTCCGCCTCCGCGTTCTTCGCGCGGGCCGAGGCCTTGGCCCGGTCGAGGGCGGCCATGGCGTCGCGGGCCTTCTGCTCGGCCTCGCCGTCGGCGCCCTTGCCCAGCACGGAGGAGAACTCCATGGGAGCCGACTCCCCGCCGCCGGCCTCGCCGGTCACCGCGCTGCCCGGCGCGGTGAAGGTCACGGCGGGCTGGCCGAAGGCCATCGACAGGCTCGACTTGAGCGCGTTGAACTTGTTCTGGTCGACCTGGCTCATCGCGAACAGCACGATGAACAGCGCCATCAGCACGGTGAGCATGTCGCCGTAGGTGACCAGCCAGCGCTCGTCGGCGTGGGCCTCCTCCTCGTGGCCGCCGCCGTGTTTCTTCTTGCGGCGGTGAGGCTTGGTGCTCATCAGGCGGCCTTCGCCTTCTCGGCGGTGGTCTCCCCCGGAGGCAGCAGGCTCTTGAGCTTCTGGGACACCAGGCGCGGGTTGGTGCCGGCCTGGATGTTGGCGATTCCCTCGATCGTCAGTTCCATCTGCGCGGCTTCTAGCTCGCTGATGCGCTTGAGCCGGTTGCCGATGGGCAGCCAGAGCACGTTGGCGCTGGCCACGCCCCACAGGGTCGCGACGAACGCGGCGCCGATCATGTGGCCGAGCTTCGAGGGCTCGCTCAGGTTCTCCAGCACGTGGACCAGGCTGACCACGGTGCCGATGATGCCGATCGTGGGGGCGTAGCCGCCCATGTCGGTGAAGATCTTCACGCCGGCCTTGTCCGCGCGGCGCTTGGCGTCGACCTCGGCCTCCAGGATCTCCCGGAGCTCCTCGGGGTCGGTGCCGTCGATGGCCAGTTCCAGGCCGCGGCGCAGGAACGGGTCCTCGACCTCCTTGACCGCGTCCTCCAGGGCCAGCAGGCCCTCGCGGCGGGCGCGCTCGGAGAGCTTGACGATCGCGTCGACCAGGTCGGTGCCGGGCGTGGGCTTGGCGGTGAGGGCGCGCTTGATCTGCCCGACGATGCCGGTGGCGTCGCTCAGCACGCCGCCCGCCATCGCCACGCCGAAGGTACCGCCGAAGACCAGGATCATCGGGGCGAGCAGCATGATCGACATCGGGTTGGAGCCCTCGAGGATCATCATCACGAAGATGGAGACCACCGCGATGCCGATGCCGGCCAGGGTTGCCGGATCCATGGTCAGCGCTCCTGTCGGTGAAGGCGGACGACCCGCTGCTGGTCGGCGTCGGCGGGGCCCGCGCTCGCGGCCGGAAGGCGGTGCGTGCCCGAGGAGACGAGGATCTCGGCGTCGGCGATCAGCTCCGCGCGGTAGCGGCGCACCCGTCCGAGGAACTCGCTGAGGGACTCGGCGATGATGTACTTCGTCCCGTCCACGAGAGTGATCACCGTGTCGGGGGTCTGGTCCGCTCGCTCGATCAGGTCGGGGTTCAGCGCGAACTCCGGGCCGTTGAGGCGCGTAAGAAGGATCACCGAGGTCCGTCCTTGAGGTCGTCAGAGGGCGACGGGCCGTACCCGGGCCGCGTTACACCTCTTCCATCGGCCGCCCGCCGCGCCGCCTGAGAAAACCACCGGGACCAAGGTCCCTTCTTTCCGGTGCCCGGCGTTCCTCCGCGATCGCCCCGGAGACCGGCGGGAGCTGCTAAGACGTACGGTATGCACCCTGACCTCACGCCCGATGCGGCGGCCGAAGCCCGGCAGGACGACATCCCGTCACGGCACGGATCCCGCACGCGGCTCTTCGCCCGCATCGCCGCACGCCACAATCCCCATCTGGATCCCGGCTACCTCACCGCCGCGCTGGCCGAACGAGATCAGGTCCGTACGATCTGACCCGGGCCCTACGAAAGATCGTTGCTCCACGACGCCGGACGCCAGGCGGAAGGATCAGTATGATCCGAGTATGAGTGTGAAGAAGTCCAGGATCACCATCACCATCGATCCGCATCTCGAGGCATACGTGAACGACCTCGTCGATGCCGGTAAGGCGACCTCCGTCTCTGCGGCGATCGCGGACGCCCTGGCTGAGAAGGCGCGGCGTGACCGCCGGGCCCGCGCCGCCTTGAAAGCCAGGGCCGCTCATGCCGACCCCGACCGGGTCGCCCGCATGATGGCTCACATCGAAAGCCAGATGCCGGGATGAGCGACCACACTCCCACGCCTCGGATCCTGGACATGAGCGTTCTGATCGAGATCGCCCGCGGTGACAGCGATCTCATCGGGCTCATCCAGGGGTACGACGCCGAAGGCTGGCCCGTCATCGTCCCCGCGCTGGCCATGGCCGGTGCCCACTCCGACACCCATACCGAGGACGCCGCCGATCTCCTGACCGGTCTGGAGCTTCTGGACTCCGTCATGGTGGCCCCGCTACAGGGCTCCGAGCAGGCCGTCGCGCTGGCCGATGTCATCGCCAGGACCGGTCTGGACGCATTCGACGCCCATACCGCTGCCATCGCGAACGTGTCGGTCTGCCCCATCCTCACCCTCGACCACGACAAGTGGCAGGAGCCGTCCCGCGCACTGGACGATCCGCTGCATGTCATCGAGATCGCAGACCCGGGGCCATGAGGTACCGGCCGACCGCACAGGCCCACCCGGCCGCTTGAACGTGAAGGTCCCGGGACTCGGCCTTCGCCGGGTCCCGGGACCTTCACAGTGGGCCCGCCCCGAGGGCGGGGAGCGCTTAGCGCTTGAGGTTGACCAGGTCGTTCAGCAGCTCGTCGGAGGTGCTGATGACCTTGGTGTTGGCCTGGAAGCCGCGCTGGGCGATGATCAGGTTGGTGAACTCCTGACCCAGGTCGACGTTGGACATCTCCAGCGCGCCGGTCTGCAGGGCGCCCATGCCGCCGGTGCCCGCAGTGCCGATGGTGGCGTCGCCGGAGTTGACGGTGGCGCGGTAGGTCGAGCCGCCGGCCTTCTCCAGACCGCCCGGGTTCACGAAGTTCGCCATGGAGACCTGGGCGAACGTGCGCTTGGTGCCGTCGGCGAGCACGCCGACGAGCGAGCCGTCGGGGGAGATGGTGAAGGACTCCACGTCGCCGGGGAGCGTGATCGGCTCCGGCGCCCCGGTGGGAGGCACCGGCACGTTGCCGGTCGCGGCGTTCCAGCCGAGCACGAAGTTGCCGTCGCTGGTGACCATGGCGCCGTTGGCGTCGAAGTTGAACGCGCCCGCGCGGGTGTAGAGCTGCTCGTTGCCCTTCTGCACGGCGAAGAAGCCGTCGCCCTGGATCATCAGGTCGAGGTTGCGCCCGGTGGTCTGCGCGGCGCCCTGGCCGAAGTTGGTCTGCACGCCGGCCAGGCGCACGCCCAGGCCGACCTGGGCCGGGTTGGTGCCGCCGGCGCCGGGGGTGCCGGTCTGCGGCGCGCCCGCGGCCTGCATCATCTGGCTGAGGGTGTCCTGGAAGACGGTCTGGGAGCCCTTGAAGCCGGTGGTGTTGACGTTGGCGATGTTGTTGCCGGTGACGTCCATCATCGTCTGGTGGACGCGCAGGCCGCTGATGCCGGAGTACAGGGAACGGAGCATGTCACTTACCTTCGGTGGATTCGGTGCCGCCCGTGACGGCGCTGGTGACTTCCTTGACCGAGGACAGCGGTACATCCGTGTCCCCGACCCGCAGGGTCGGGGTGCTGCCGAAGGAGGCTGAGGTGACCACACCGACGGCGTCCGTGCCGTCTGGTCCGGTGTAGCCGACGGTCTTGCCGACGAGGCTGCTGGCCGACAGCCGCAGCTGGGCCGCCAGCAGTTCGCCCTGCTGCTTGACGAGCTCCTCCATCCGCTCCACCTCGGTGAACTGCGCGGTCTGCGACATGAACGCGGAGGTGTCGGTGGGGTTGCTCGGGTCCTGGTAGCGCATCTGGGCGACCAGGAGCTTCAGGAACGTGTCCTTGTCGAGCTTGCTGTTCCCGCTCGACGCGGCGGCCGTGCCGGTCGCGGCGGTCGTGGCGCCGGTGCTCGCGGCCCCGCTGATGGTGGTCACGTACGGATTCCTCCGGATTCCCTGGGAGAGGCGGTGCTACAGGCGGACGTTGAGCGTGCGGGATCCCGATCCGTCGGACGGGAGGCCGGCGGGCGCGGGGGCGTTCTGGTAGGCGTCCCCGGTGCGGCCGGCGCCGGTGAGGCCGGAGGCGGCCTGTCCCTGGTTGCCCTGGCGGCCCTGCTCGGAGAACTGCTGGGTCTGCTCGCCCGGGCGGCGGCCGTCGCCGGGGGCCTCGCGCTGCAGGTCCAGGGTGCAGGCGGAGAACCCGCCCTCCTCCAGCTCCTGGCGGAGCGAGGGCAGGGCCGAGCGCAGCGCGTCGAAGGCGCCGTCGCTGGTCCCGGCGAGCTGCAGGTGCACGGCGCCGTTGCGCAGTTCGGCGACGACGCTGACCGGGCCGAGGTCGACGGGGTGCAGGTGGACGGTGAGCCGGTGGATGCCGTCCGGGTCCTGCCGGAGCGGCAGCACGTGGACGGCGATCTGGGAGGCGGGCGTGGCGGGCTGCTGGGGGGCGGGCGCGGAGACCCGCTCCGGCCCCGTCACCTGCGTCGTGGCGGTGGCCTGGGGTACGGCCTGCCCTGCCGCGCCGGTCGCCTCGGCCGGGCCGGTCGCTGCCGG
>NZ_CDRNDK010000307.1:0-7973 GCF_977012225.1 Planomonospora algeriensis
CCGCACCGCCCGCCACCGTGCCGCCCGCCACCGGGCGCCCGGCCTCGCCCGCCACCGGACCTGCGGTGGTGCGCGGTCCCGGGGCGCCGTGCGGTCCCGGGGCGTCGTGCGGGCCCGCCTCCCTAACCCCCACTGGGCCGGAGCACGGATCCGACGGTGCGGATGATGATCTTGATGTCGGACCGGAGGGTCCAGCCGTCGATGTAGTGGTTGTCAAAGCGGGCACGGTCCTCGATGGAGGTGTCCCCCCGCAGCCCGTGAACCTGCGCCCAGCCGGTGATCCCGGCGGGGACGCGGTGGCGGTTCCCGTAGTGCGGCAGAGAGCGGGAGAACTGGTCGACGAAGAAGGGGCGTTCGGGCCGGGGGCCGACGATGCTCATGTCACCCCGCAGCACGTTCCAGAGCTGGGGCAGCTCGTCCAGCGAGGTCCTGCGCAGCAACCGGCCGAACCGGCCGACGCGCTCGTCGTCGGCGATGCTCCAGCGCGTGTCGGACTCGCGGGGGTCGGAGGGGTGGAGCGTGCGCAGCTTGAGCATCTCGAAGCGGCGGCCGCCGAGCCCCACCCGGCTCTGCCGGAACAGCACGCCGGGCCCGCCCTCGCAGCGCATCGCCAGGGCGCACAGGGCGAGCAGCGGGGCGGTGACCACCAGGCCGGTGAGGGCCACGGCGATGTCGAGGAGCCGTTTCAGCCGCCAGGACGGCCGTGCCTGCGGGACGGGGCGCATCCGCAGCAGGGGGAAGCCCCGGACGTGGTCGTGCGGGGGCAGGAAGTCGACGAGGAGGCCCCCCGGCTCGGGCGCGAGGAAGACCTCGCAGCCCAGGTCCCTGGCGATGCGGGCCAGCACGGGGGTGTCCGCCCCGGGGACGGGGTCCGAGGCGACGACCACCGCGCGGACGCGGTGCTCCTGCAGGGCCGCGGCGAACCGCTCCGGCCGGTCGGACGCCTGCTCCGGCACCCGTCCCGAAAGCCCTCCCGGCGTGTGCCCCGTCGCGTCCCCCGGCCACGGCCCGTCGTCGACGAAGCCGATGGGCGCCAGCCCGTGCTCGGGGTGATCGAGCAGGACCGACGCGAGCCGCCGGGCGTGCCGCCCGGTGCCGAGCATGATCGTGGGCCGCGCGACGCGGCGGGACCGCCGGCCTCGCCGGGCGGGGAGTCGGTACCGCCCGCCGTCCGGAGCGCGGGTCCCGCCCTCCGGGGCGCCGGTCCCGCCCTCCGGGCCGGCGGGCGGCCGTACGGCCGGTCCGTCGAAAGAGGCGGTTCCGGCCCCGCCGGTCCCGGTCGCGCCGCCGGAAAGGTGCTCATCCCTGGTGGTCGCGGACATCTGCGCCTCCGTATTCGAATTCTCTTTCCGCGACCGGCCTGAATTCAGTCAAGCTTCCCCCAACTCGGCGATCCCATTTGACGCCGCGAATATCGCGTCGATCATGCGGAAGGCCGGCCGGTGATGTCCGGAACGCCTCGACCGCAATGGATGCAGGTCTTCTCTGAATGTGAGAGCCTCGGCCCCTGCGAGCTTCTCGATGCTACTGACGGAAGTGGCGCCGATCTCGCATCTGACCACGCGTTTGCCGGTCGTCTGCGGCAAGTTTCCAATGGCCTGGCTTTTACGCCGACATATCGGGCCGACATATCGGATGGTGCGGGTCGGCATATCGAATGGGCCGGGGGTGGATGACGCGCGGGGACGGTTCGCGCCCGTATTCCGGCCGGCCCGCCGGAGGGCGGGCGGCGGGGCGCCCGGGTGGTGGCGGCAGGGTGACGGTGACCGGCCGCCACGTTGACGTTTCGCAACTTTTCAGGTGGTATCAGGAACGGTGCCGCGCGCCGGTCGACGATGATCGGCGCGGATGGTCACCGCCGCACCCGCGGACCGAGCATCATTTCCCCTTGTACGGGCACCTGTACGGCGCCGCGGATCTGGTGTAGATCCGGTCAAAAATGAGCAATACCCCTCACAAAGGAGTGAGAGCGACATGCCGCTCGAAGAGGCCAAAGACGAGCTGCTGAGGAGTGCCGCCGCGAGCTGCGCGCACACACCCGGCGGTGACTGCGGGAGCGCCGAGGAGGCGCTCGCCTTCCTGCGGCTCTACTACCGGCACGTCGCGCCGGAGGACCTGCTGGACCGTGACCCGGTGAACGTGTACGGCCCCGCGACCGCCCACCGCCAGCTCGCCGAGCGGCGTCCCCAGGGCCGGGCCGTGGTGCGGGCCTACACGCCGAACCTGGAGGAGCACGGCTGGGACCCCGGCCGCTCGGTCGTCGAGGTGGTCACCGACGACATGTCCTTCCTGGTCGACTCGGTGACGATGGAGCTCAACCGGCACGACATCGGCACGCACCTGATCATCCACCCGCAGATGCGGGTGCGCAGGGACATGACCGGCAGGCTCCTCGGCTCCGGCGAGGAGGACGTCACCGGGCAGATGCTCGTCGAGTCCTGGATGCACTTCGAGATCGACCGGCAGAGCGACCCCGCCGTGCTCCGGCGGCTCGAGGCGGACCTGCAGCGGGTCCTGTCGGACGTGCGCTACGCCGTCGAGGACTTCCCCAAGATGCGGGCGCTGGCCGTACGGACCGCCGAGGACGTCTCGGTGAACCCGCCGCCGCTCGACCTCGCCGGGGTGGAGGACAGCCTGGAGCTGATGCGCTGGCTCGCCGACGGGCACTTCACCTTCCTCGGCTACCGCGAGTACCGCCTGGAGCGCGGCGAGCAGGGCGACGAGCTGCACGCGGTGCCCGGGACCGGGCTGGGCATCCTCCGGCACGACAAGGCGGGCTCGGGCAGCTTCGCCGCGCTCCCGCCCGAGCTGAGGGCCAAGGCCCGCGAGAAGCAGCACATGCTGATCGTCACCAAGGCCAACAGCCGGGCCACCGTGCACCGCCCGGCCTACCTGGACTACGTCGGCGTCAAGCTCTTCGACGCGGAGGGGGAGGTCGTCGGCGAGCGCCGGTTCCTCGGCCTGTTCACCCACGCGGCCTACAACGAGTCGGTCGCCCGCATCCCGGTGCTCCGCCGCAAGCTGGCCGAGATCCTCGACCTGGCCGGGTTCTCCGCCGAGAGCCACGACGGCAAGGACCTCATCGAGATCCTGGAGACCTACCCCCGCGACGAGCTCTTCCAGACCTCGGTGCGGCAGCTCCTGCCGATCGCGCTCGGCGTGCTCCGGCTCCGCGAGCGCAAGCAGGTCAAGGTCTTCCTGCGCCCGGACGACTACGGCCGCTACGTCTCCTGCCTGATCTACCTGCCGCGCGACCGCTACACCACCAAGATCCGCATCAGGATGCAGGAGATCCTCCTCAAGGCGCTCGGCGGCGCCTCCCTCGACTACAGCGCGATGATCGGGGAGTCGGCCCTGGCCCGGCTGCACGTCGTCGTCCGCGGGGAGCGGGGCAGACAGCTGGGGGCGGACTCCGTCGACGTCGGGGAGCTGGAGGCCGTGCTGGCCGCCGCCACCCGGTCCTGGGAGGACGACCTGGCCGCCGCCATCACCGAGCTGAGCTCGGAGGCCGAGGCGCCCCGCCTCGTCCGCCGCTACGCCTCGGCCTTCCCCGAGGGGTACAAGGCGGACTTCCCGCCCCGGATGGCGGTCGCGGACCTGCGCCGGCTGGAGGCCCTGGCGGCGGCGTCGGGGACCTCGGCGGACTCGGGCGCGCCGGAGCCGTCCGACGCGATCGGGATGAACCTCTACGAGCCGTACGACGCCCCCGAGGGCGAGCGCCGGTTCAAGCTCTACCGGATCGGCCGGCCGATCTCCCTGTCGCAGGTGCTCCCGCTGCTCCAGCGGATGGGCGTCGAGGTGGTCGACGAGCGGCCCTACGAGATCGACCTCGACAACGACCCGTCGACGAAGGACGCCTGGATCTACGACTTCGGCCTGCGCTACACCCCCTCGCCGGAGGTGGACCGGGACGTCTTCAAGCGGCTCTTCCAGGACGCGTTCGACGCGCTGTGGCGGGGCCGGGTGGAGAGCGACGGCTTCAACGCGCTCGTCCTGACCGCGGGCCTCACCTGGGAGCAGGCCGAGATCCTGCGGGTCTACGCCAAGTACCTGCGCCAGGCCGGGACCGCCTTCAGCCAGGACTACATCGAGCGCGTGCTGCAGGGCAACGTACGGCTCGCCCGGCTGCTGGTCGGCCTGTTCGAGGCCCGGCTCGACCCGGCCCGCCCGGAGGAGGTCCGCCAGGACCTGACCGCCGCGCTGCACGAGGAGATCCTCGGCGCGCTGGACGACGTCGCCTCCCTGGACGAGGACCGGATCCTCCGGGCCTATCTGGAGATGATCCAGGCCACGCTGCGGACCAACCACTTCCAGCGGGTCGGCGGCGAGCGCAAGCCGTACATCGCGGTGAAGCTCGACTCGCCCTCGATCAGCGTGCTGCCGCTGCCCCGGCCGAAGATCGAGGTCTTCGTCTACTCGCCCCGCGTCGAGGGCGTCCACCTGCGCTTCGGGAAGGTCGCCCGTGGCGGCCTGCGCTGGTCGGACCGGATGGAGGACTTCCGCACCGAGGTCCTCGGCCTGGTCAAGGCGCAGATGGTGAAGAACACCGTGATCGTGCCCACCGGCTCCAAGGGCGGCTTCGTGGTCAAGAACCCGCCGAAGTCCGGCAGGCGGGAGGACCTGCAGGCCGAGGGCGTCACCTGCTACCGGATGTTCATCTCCGGCCTGCTCGACCTCACCGACAACCTCGTCGACGGCCGGGTGGTCCCGCCCGCCGACACGGTCCGGCACGACGGCGACGACACCTACCTGGTGGTGGCCGCCGACAAGGGCACCGCGACCTTCTCCGACATCGCCAACGGGGTCGCCAAGGAGTACGGCTTCTGGCTGGGCGACGCCTTCGCCTCCGGCGGTTCCATCGGCTACGACCACAAGGGCATGGGCATCACCGCCCGCGGCGCCTGGGAGTCGGTCAAGTACCACTTCCGCACCCTCGGCGTGGACGTGCAGTCCACCGACTTCACCGTCGTCGGCATCGGCGACATGTCGGGCGACGTGTTCGGCAACGGCATGCTGCTCTCCCAGCACATCCGGCTGGTCGCCGCCTTCGACCACCGGCACGTCTTCATCGACCCGCAGCCCGACGCCGCCCGCGGCTTCGCCGAGCGCGCCCGGCTGTTCGCGCTGCCGCGCAGCTCGTGGGAGGACTACTCGGCCGAGCTGATCTCCGCGGGCGGCGGCGTCTGGCCGCGCACGGCCAAGTCCATCCCGGTCTCGCCGCAGGCGCGCGCCGCGCTCGGCATCCCCGACGGGGTCGCCGCCATGGCGCCCAACGACCTGATCGGCGCGATCCTCAAGGCCCCGGTGGACCTGCTGTGGAACGGCGGCATCGGGACCTACGTCAAGGCGTCGTCGGAGTCGCACGCCGACGTCGGCGACAAGGCCAACGACGGCCTGCGGGTCGACGCCGCCGAGCTGCGCTGCAAGGTGGTCGGCGAGGGCGGCAACCTGGGCCTGACCCAGCTCGCCCGGATCGAGTACGCCCTGGGCGGCGGGCTGGTCAACACCGACTTCATCGACAACTCCGCGGGCGTGGACACCTCCGACCACGAGGTGAACATCAAGATCCTGCTGGACCGGGTGGTCCGCGACGGCGAGCTCACCGACAAGCAGCGCAACCAGCTCTTCCTCGACATGACCGACGAGGTCGCCGAACTGGTCCTGCGCGACAACTACGACCAGAACGTGGTGCTGGCCGCGGCCCGCGCGCAGGCGCCGGAGATGCTGCACATCCACGCGCGCTACCTGCGGCGGCTGGAGCGCGACGGGCTGGTCGACCGGGAGCTGGAGTTCCTGCCGTCGGACAAGGCGCTCGCCGAGCGGCGCCAGGCCGGGCTCGGCCTGACCGCGCCGGAGTTCTCCGTACTGCTGGCCTACACCAAGCTGGTGGTGGACGGCCAGATCCTCGCCTCCGACCTGCCCGACGACCCCTACCTGGCGTCCTGGCTGGTCTCCTACTTCCCGTCGGCGCTGCGTGAGCGGTTCCGCCCCTTCATGGACGACCACCCGCTCCGCCGGGAGATCATCACCACCTGCGTGGTGAACGATCTGGTCAACTCAAGCGGCACCACCTTCATGTTCCGGGTGGGCGAGGAGAGCGGCGCGTCCGCCCCGGACATCGCCCGCGCCTACCTCGTCACCCGGGAGGTCTTCGACCTGCCGAGCCTCTGGCGGGCGGTCGAGGAGCTGGAGGACAAGGTGGACGTCTCCACCCAGCTCGCGATGGAGCTGGAGGCGCGCAAGCTGTGCGAGCGCGGCACCCGCTGGCTGCTCGGCAACCGCCGGCCGCCGCTGGACCTGGCCTCCACGGTGGGCTACTTCACCAAGGGCATGAACGGCCTGCTGCCGCACCTGCCCAAGCTGCTGACCGGCTCCGACCTGGCGGCGTTCGAGGACCGCAGGGACTCCTTCATCGCCCGCGGGGTCCCCGACGACCTGGCCGAACGGGTCGCCGCGATGGTTCCGGCCTACTCCACCTTCGACCTGGTGGAGATCGCCACGAGCACCGGCCGCCCGGTGGACGAGGCCGCCGAGGTCTACTTCGACCTCGCCGACCGGCTCCGCCTGGCCGGGCTCCGGGAACGCGTCATCGCGCTGCCCAGGGACGACCGGTGGAACTCCATGGCCCGGGCCGCGCTCCGCGACGACCTCTACGCCGCGCACGCCGCGCTCACCCGGGGCGTGCTGATGGGCAGCGAGTCCGGCCTCTCGCCCGAGGAGCGGCTCGCCCGCTGGAGCGAGGTGAACTCGGCCGCGGTCGCCCGGGCCCGGCAGACGCTCTCGGAGATCTGGGAGAGCGACGACTTCGACCTGGCGACGCTCTCGGTGGCGCTGCGCGCGGTCCGGACGCTGGTGGCCTCCACCGGCCTGCCGCACGCGGAGGACTGAGCCCCCGCCCGGGGCCCGGCGGACCGAGCGTCCCCGGGCCCCCGGGGCCGGGTGTCCGCCCGCCCTCCCCGGGCCCGGTGTCCACCCGGACCGCGGAGGACGGGCGGGAGGTCAGGGCGCGAGGAGCGGGGCCGGGCGGGGCGTCAGGACACGAAGACCTTGGTGATGCCGCCGAGGTAGCCGACGACCCTGGCCGGCTCGCCGCTCTCCTTCGCCGGGACCACGCTCACGTACTGCTGCGTCTCCACGGTGCGCAGCTCCTTGCGGGCGTAGGGCTCCGTGGTCAGCCCCCGCGCCTTCCGGGGGACCGCGATGTACGGCGCGCAGGGATCGACCTTGATCGTCCGGGTCGTCGTCCTGACCAGGGAGTACATCACCAGGGCCCCGCCGTCCCCGGTGCGCAGCGCGTGCACCGGGTAGCCGGCCGCGGCGAAGATCGAGTCGTAGCCGAGGCAGTCGTCGCGCTTCTCCGCCGTGCGCGCGGCCGCGATCTCGGCCGCGTGGGCGGTGGTGTGCGGGCCTTCGGCGATCAACCCGGCGGAGAACCCCGCGGCTCCCTCCTCCGCGGTGGTCGCGTGGAGCGGCGCCATCAGCCGGGGGCTGATGGCCACGGTCATGTCGTCCTCGGCCAGGGCGGTGGCGTACCCCTCGGCGTCCAGGGCGACCTCGGGGAGCGCGTCGTCCAGCAGCGACAGGGAGCTGACCTGCCAGTCGTCCGCGCCCTGCCGTACCACCGTCAGCACGGCGGGGCGGGCCCGCCCGGCGGCGTCCCGGCGGTCCACCACGGCGGCGAACCAGACGGGCCCGTGGGCCAGGCGGGGGACCAGCAGCCGCGGCTCGCCCCAGGTGTAGCGGGGCGGGTCGCCGCCCTCGGCCTCCGCGCTGTCGTAGGCGGCCTGGGTGAGCGCCAGGTGTCCGTCGCGGGCCTGCTTGAGCAGGTGGTGCCGGTCGGCCAGCAGGCGCGGCGCGGCCGAGCCGAGGACCTCGTCGGCGGAGAGGATGTCCCGCAGCGCCCGGCCGGCCTCTTCCAAGGTGACCTGCGGGCGCACCGAGGGCGTCGGCGCGGGGGCCGTGCCGGCGGCCGA
>NZ_CDRNDK010000308.1:0-7973 GCF_977012225.1 Planomonospora algeriensis
GAGACCGTAGCCCCGCGGCGCCGCAGGCCAGCCCGAACGCGCCGGTGACGACGGCGAACCAGCCGTCGGCGGCGATGAGCGCCTGGGTGGAGGGGTCGGCCAGGACCGGGCCCCGCGCGGTCACGACGTACGGCGGGCGCGGGGCGAGGATCGACCACAGGACGCCGGCGACGACTCCGAGCGCCGCCAGGGCCAGCACGGTGACGGCGAAGTCGCGCGCGTGGCGCAATCCGCACCTCCCCACTATGTGATGCTCTGCCCGATGTTACCGAGTCATCCGGGGTCATCCAGTTGTCTAGACCAAAGCACCGGTTCGAATCCCGTTACTCTGTCCAGGTGAACGAAGAGGTATGGCTGATCGAGCCCTCCGGCCCGCTCCGCGGTGACGTCGAGGTCCGCGGGTCCAAGAACGGCGTCTCCAAGCACATGGTGGCCGCCATGCTGGGGTCCGGCGAGAGCATGATCCAGAACGCCCCCGACGTGGGCGAGGTCGGCATCACCGCGCAGATGCTGCGGGCGCTCGGCATCGAGGTGGAGATCACCCCGCGCGAGATCGTCGTCGCTCCGGGCGCCGAGATCAACCCGCACGTGCCGGCGGCGTTCACCGGCCTCAACCGGATCCCCATCCTGATGCTCGGCCCGCTGCTGCACCTGGCGGGCGAGGCGTTCGTGCCGCTGGTCGGCGGCGACCCCATCGGCCGGCGGCCGGTCGACTTCCACGTCGAGGCGCTGCGCGCGATGGGCGCCGAGGTCGAGGTGACCGACACCGGCATCCACGCCAAGGCCAAGCGGCTGCGCGGGACCCGGATCGAGCTGCCGTACCCGAGCGTCGGCGCCACCGAGACGATCCTGATGTCGGCCGTGCTGGCCGAGGGCAAGACCGTGCTCAAGGGCGCGGCCACCGAGCCGGAGGTCGTCGAGCTCGCCCTGTTCCTGCAGCGCATGGGCGCGCTCATCGAGCTCAGCCCGGACCGGCGCATCGTGATCGAGGGCGTGGAGAAGCTGCACGGCGCCTCCACCTGGCTCAACGGCGACCGGATCGAGGCGTTCTCCTACCTGGCGGCCGGCCTGATCACCGGCGGCCAGGTCCGGGTGCACGGCTGCCCGCAGGACCGCCTGGTCACCGCGATCACCACGCTGGCCAGGATGGGCGCCCAGCTGGACATCACCGACGACTACCTGTCGGCCTCGGCGCCCGACGGGCTGCGCGCGGCGGCGGTGCAGACCGACACCCACCCGGGCTTCATGACCGACTGGCAGACCCCGCTGATGGTGCTGTTCACGCAGGCCAAGGGCATGTCGGTGCTGCACGAGACGGTCTTCGAGAACCGGCTGGTCTACGTGCCGGCGCTGCAGAAGATGGGCTGCGAGATCGAGGTCTTCGACGTGTGCCTCGGCGGCCCGGCGTGCCGCTACCACGACACCAACGCCAAGCACTCGGCGGTCGTGCGGGGCGTGTCCAAGCTGCGCGGCGCCGACGTGACGCTGCCCGACATCCGGGCCGGCTTCTCCGCCGTCCTCGCCGCCGCGGCCGCGGAGGGCACCTCCACGCTGCGCGGCGTCCACCACATCGAGCGCGGCTACCACCGGCCGTTCGAGCAGTTCGCCTCGCTGGGACTGCAGATCAGTCGAGAGAAGGTGCAGGACGGGTAAGGATTCGCGATCGGGGCGTTTGGGGGTGATCATCCGATCGCACCTTACTCTCTGTGACATCGCGACGTGACCGGAGAGACGACGACGCCAGGCGCGGCCCCGTCGTGTGCCTGTGCGTCCTGGCGGTCTGTGGGCTGCTCGCGGGGCTGCTGACGACGGTGGCGGCGCTGCCCCTGGTCGGCGCCGCGGACCTCGCGGCGGAGCAGGCGGCGGGCGTCTTCGCCGATCTGCCGTCCGGGCCGCGGGAGGACCCGCTCCCGGAGCGCACCGTGCTCCTGGACTCCCGCGGCCGCCCGTTCGCCCAGTTCTATACGGAGAACCGCACGGTCGTGGGCCTGGGCGCCGTCGCGCCGGTGATGCGCAAGGCGATCGTGGCCGTCGAGGACGCCCGGTTCTACGAGCACGGCGGCCTGGACGTCAAGGGCACGCTGCGCGCGCTGATCACCAACACCCAGGCGGGCGGAGTGCGGCAGGGCGGCTCCTCCCTCACCCAGCAGCTCGTGAAGAACATCCTGGTCGCGAACGCCGAGACGGACGCCGAGCGGGCCCGCGCCCAGGCGCCGAACCTGCGGCGGAAGATCACCGAACTGCGGTACGCGCTGGCGCTGGAGAAGAAGTACACCAAGCCGGAGATCCTGGAGCGCTACCTCAACATCGCCTACTTCGGCGCGGGGGCGTTCGGGGTGGAGGCCGCCGCCCGGCGGTTCTTCTCGGTCCCGGCCTCCCGGCTGACCCTGCCGCAGGCGGCGACGCTGGCCGGGGCGGTGCGCACGCCGTACGGGACGGACCCGTCGCTGGGCGAGCGGCAGCGGCGGCGGCTCAAGCAGCGCAGAGACCTGGTGCTCGACCGGATGGCCGAGGTCGGGGCCGTCACCCCGGCCGCGGCCCGCGCGGCCCGCAGGACTCCGCTGGGTATCCGCCTGCGGCCGGAGCCGGGCGGCTGCGCCGCGAGCGCCTATCCCTACTTCTGCGTCTACGTCCACCGGGAGCTGCTGACCAACCCGGTCTTCGGGCACACCCGCGCCGAGCGCGAGCGCCGCCTGTCCAGGGGCGGCCTCGTGCTCCGCACCACCCTGGACCCGGTCGCCCAGCGGGCGGCGGAGCGGGCCATCCGGACGCGGGTCTCCCCGGCCGACACCGAGGTGGCGGCCGAGGCCATGGTCGAGCCGGGCACCGGGTGGATCCGCGCGCTGGCGGCGAGCAAGGAGTACGGCCGCAATCCCGGCGACCGCAGGAACGGCCCGCGCACCACCTTCAACCTGCCCGCCGACGTGGCCCACGGCGGCGGGATGGGCCTGCAGGCCGGCTCCACGTTCAAGGTGTTCACCCTGGCCACCGCGCTGCGCCAGGGCTGGAGGTTCGGCCGGGGCTTCGTGACCCCGGGCCGGTTCGTACCCCGCCAGGGGTTCACCGACTGCCGGGGCAGGCCGGTCAACGACCCCCGTGCCAGGGTCTTCAACGCCGACGGCGGCGGACGGGGCGGGGCGTTCAGCCTCTCCACCGGCACGTGGAAGTCGGTGAACGTCTTCTTCATGATGCTGGAGCGGCGGGTCGGCCTCTGCCCGGTGGTGCGGACCGCCAGGGCGCTGGGCGTCGCCCGGGCGGACGGCGCCCCGCTCCGGGAGGTCCCGACGTTCACCCTCGGGATCAACGAGATGGACCCCCTGACGGTCGCCGGGGCGTACGCCGCGTTCGCCGCGCGGGGGCGGTACTGCCGCCCGGCGGCGATCACCGCGATCATCGACAGGGACGGCGGGCGCGTCACCGTCCCGCCCACCTGCCACCAGGCGATCGACCGCGGGGTGGCCGACGCGGTGAACCGGGTGCTGAGCGGGGTGTTCAGCCGGGGCACCATGCGGGGCCAGGGGATCGGCCGCCCGGCGGCGGGCAAGACGGGGACGAACAACGGGTACACCTCGGCCTGGTTCGCGGGCTACACCCCCCAGCTGGCCGCGGCGGTCAGCGTGGGCGACATCCGCGGCTCCTACCGCCACCCGCTGCGGAACGTGGTGATCGGCGGCCGGTACTACGGCAGCGTCCAGGGCGCCTCCCTGCCCGGCCCGATCTGGACGGCCTCCGTGTCCGCCGCCCTGCGCGGCCGGCCGGCCCTCCCCTTCCCCGCCCCTGACCTGAAGCGCTTCGGCGGCGGGAGCATCCCCGGCTACGTCCCTCCGTCGGCCGAGGGCCCCCGGAAGCGGGGGGGCGGGGCGGGGGCGGAACCGCGCCGGGACCTGGCAGCCGCCGGGGCCGCTCCTGGAAGCGCGACCGGCAGTGGCAGCGCCCGGACCGTGCGCGCAAGCGCGACCGCGGCTGGCAGCGGCCCGGCCGCAGGTGGCAGCTCCCGGACCGGCCGTGGAAGCGCGGCCGGGGCTGGCGCGATCCCGACCGCTGATCCCTCGGTGCCCGTCCCGAAGTGCAGAGGCCCATTTTCTGGGCAAAGGCCGGTAAATCTTTGGCAAATCTGCGCACTTCAGGGGTGATCACCATGGCGGGTCTCGCGGAGCCGATCGCGGTCGGCGTCGAGGAGGAGTTCCACGTCATCGATACCGGGACCCGGCACCTGGTCCCCCGGGCGGGGGTGCTGCTGGAGCAGTTGCCCGGGGACCGCTTCACCCACGAGCTGCAGCGTTCGGTGGTGGAGGCCAACAGCAGGCCCTTCGTCCGGCTGGAGGACCTCGGCCACGACCTGACCGCGCTGCGCCGTACGGTGATCCGCGCCGCCGACGGGGTGGGCCTGGGGATCGCGGCGGCCGGGACCGTGCCGCTGGTGGACCTGGAGGCGCTGAAGATCTCCCCGGACCCGCGCTACGAGCAGATGCTCGCCGACTACCAGCTGCTCACCCGCGAGCAGCTGATCTGCGGGACCCAGGTGCACGCCGAGGTCGCGGACCGGGACCTGGCGGTCGCCGTGGCCCACCGGCTGGCCCCCTGGCTGCCGCCGCTGCTCGCCCTGAGCACCAGCTCGCCGTACTGGCTGGGGTCCGACACCGGCTACGCCGGCTACCGCCCGCTGATCTGGCAGCGCTGGCCCACCGCCGGGCCGGTGGCAGCCTTCTCCTCCGCCGCGGAGTACGACCGGGTGATCGGCGAACTCGTGCGGTCGGGGGTGATCAGCGATCCCGGCATGGTCTACTTCGACGTCCGGCCCTCGGCGCACGTGCCCACGGTCGAGCTCCGGCTCTGCGACGCCTGCCCCCTGGTGAGCGACATCGTGCTGATCGCGGGGCTGTTCCGGGCGCTGGTGGCCCGGGAGCTGGAGGCGATCGCGGACGGGACGGGCGGCCGGGTCCGGCTGGAGATGGTGCGCGCCGCGACGTGGCGCGCGGCGCGCTCGGGGCTGGAGGGCGAGCTCGTCGACCCGGCCGACGGGCTGCCCCGGCCGGCCGCCGAGGTGGTCCGGAGCATGATCGAGGGCTTGCGGCCGCAGCTGGAGGAGACCGGCGACTGGGAGCTCGTCACCTCCCTGGCCGACGAGGCGCTGGCCAGGGGCGGCTCCGCGGCCCGCCAGCGCGCCGCCTTCGCCCGGAACGGCCGGCTGTCCGACGTGGTCGACCTCGTGCTCGCCGAGACGCGTTCGGAGGAGTGGGAGGCCGCCTTCGGCGGGCCGTCGCCCCGGATGCGCACCAGCCTGCTCGACGGCTACGAGGCCCCCGGGGATGAGGTGGTCATCGAGGGCACGGTGCGCGAGCCGTACCAGCCGGTCCTGCGGGTCCTGGACCGCCTGGGCGCCGGCGGCCTGCGCGCGCGGGAGGAGCGCCGCGACCGCCACCAGCACGAGCACGGCATGACCTTCCAGGTGGCGGGCGAGGACGAGCGCCGGATCCTCCCCTTCGACCTGGTCCCGCGGCTGGTCCCGCCCGGTGAGTGGGACGCGCTGCGGCAGGCCCTGCCGCAGCGGGTGCGCGCGCTGGAGGCGTTCCTGCACGACGTGTACGGCGAACGCCGCATCGTCGCCGACGGCGTGCTCCCCGCCTGGGTGGTCGAGGAGTCCCCCGGCTACCAGGAGGCCGGGCGGCGGGTGCCGCGCGACGCCGTGCGCTGCTCCGTGGCCGGGCTGGACCTGGTCCGCGACGAGGTCGGCCGGTGGATGGTGCTGGAGGACAACCTGCGGGTGCCCTCCGGCCTCGGCTACGCCGTCGCCAACCGGCGGCTGATGGCCGAGGCCCTGCCCGAGCTCGTCCCCGGCGGGGGGTTCGCCGACCCGGCCGGCGCGCTGCGCCTGCTGCGGGAGACGCTGGCGGCGGCGGGCGGCGGCGGTTCGCCGTCCCTGTCCGTGGTCTCCGCCGGACCGGGCGACTCCGCCTTCTACGAGCACCGGATGCTCGCCGAGGAGCTGGGCGCGGCCCTGGTCGGCCCGGCCGACCTGCGGGTCCGCCACGGCCGCGTGGAGGCGGCCGGGCGCCCGGTCGACGTGCTCTACCGCCGCATCGACACCGACGAGCTGCTGGCCGCCCCCGCCGGGGAGGCGATCCTGGACGCGGTGGAGCGCTCGGCGCTGGTCCTGGCCAACGCGCCGGGCAACGGCGTCGCCGACGACAAGTCCCTGTACCGGTACGTGCCACGGCTCATCGAGTACTACCTGGGCGAGCAGCCGCTCATCGGCAACGTCGCCACCTACCTGTGCCGCGACCCCGCAGACCGCCAGGAGGTGCTGGACCGGCTGGCCGAGCTGGTCGTCAAGCCGGTCGACGGGTTCGGCGGGCAGGGCGTGGTGATCGGCCCCGACGCCTCCCCGGAGGAGCTGCGCGACGTCCGCGAGCGGATCCTCGCCGCCCCCGACCGGTGGGTCGCCCAGGAGACGGTCCGGCTCTCCACCCATCCGGTCTTCGACGGGGAGCGGCTGAGCCCGCGCGTGGTCGACCTGCGGGCCTTCGTCTGCCTCGGCGAGACCGCGCAGGTGCCGCCGGCGGCGCTGACCCGCGTCGCCCCGGCCGACAGCATGATCGTCAATTCCTCGCAGGGCGGGGGCGCCAAGGACACCTGGCTGCCGAGGGGGGCCTGATGCGCGGAGCCGGTCGCCGACCGCGACCTGCCGCGCGCCCGTCCCGGGCCGGCGGGTCCGGAGCGGGCGCGGCGGCGGAACGTCAGCGCTTGACGCTCGGCCACCGGAGCGGGAAGTAGGGCCGGGACCACGGCGCCCCCTCGGATCCGGAGGACCGGGCGGACCTGGCGGACTCGGAGGGCCGGGCGGACTCGGAGGTCGCGGCGGACTCGGCCGCCGGCAGGTCCTGGTCGCACAGGGCCCGGAGCATGTGGGCCGCGAACGCGGTGTCGATCGGGTGCGGCAGCGGGTTCCCGTTCTCGTCGAGCCGGTTGTACTTCATCAGGTTGAACCCGATCGAGAGCTGGCGGCGGCCGTCCGCACCGCTCAGGGAGTAGGTCCCCATCCCCCACACCCCGCCGCTGTGCCCCCAGAACCGGCCGCACGGCAGGTCCATCGCGGCCAGTCCCAGACCGTAGGCGCTCATCCCCCACTCCGGCGGCACCGGGACCGCGGTCAGCAGCTGCTCCTGCTGGGCGGGCGGCAGGAGCCCGCCGCCCAGCAGGACGCGGTAGAACCGGTTGAGGTCGTCCATGGTGGACACGAGCGCGCCCGCCGTACCGGCCCAGGACATGTCGTAGACGCTGTAGTCGCGCGGCGGGTCGATGAGCCCGTAGAGCGACTCGTACGCCTTGGAGTGCGGGCCGGGGAGGTACGGCGTGGCCGGGAAGAAGGTGTCCCGGAGCCCGGCCTTGCGGATCACGTGCCGGGTGATGTACCGCTCCGCACCCGTCCCGGTGACCTTCTCCAGCAGCAGCCCGGCGATGACGTAGTTGGTGTTGGAGTAGGACCAGTTCTGACCCGGTTCGCCGGTGGGCGGCGCCGCCAGGCCGAAGGCCACCAGTTCCTCGGGGCGGAACCGGCGGAAGCGGTTGTCGTCGAGGCTCTGCGGCGAGTTCTGCATGAGCGAGGGGAAGGCCCCGGGCGCGTAGTCGCCGATGCCGCTGGTGTGGTTGAGCAGCATCCGCACCGTGACCTGCTCACCGCGCTCCCCCGGGACCAGGCCGGGCAGGTAGCGGGCGACGGGCGCGTCCAGGTCGATCCGCCCCCGCGCGACCTGCTGGAGGATCGCGACCGCGGTGAAGGTCTTGGTGACGCTGCCGACCCGGTGCCGCATGTCCGGGCGGACCGGCCGGCCGGTCTCCACGTCGGCCACGCCCGCCGCCCCGGCCCACTCCGAGCGCCCGTCCCGCACGTCGGAGTAGACGCCGTACATGCCCGCCGCGCGCATCGCGTCCAGCGTCTGCCGCAGCGCCGCGCGGTCGAGGCCGCCGCGGGC
>NZ_CDRNDK010000309.1:0-7957 GCF_977012225.1 Planomonospora algeriensis
TCCGGCCGGGACCGGCTCCGGCCCGGGTACCGGTCCGGGGGCCGGCTCCGGGCTCGGGGCGGATGCGGTGGAGGCGGGCGAGCCGGTCGTGGTCGAGGCCCCCGACCTGCTCCCGCTGGTCGCGGACCGGCCGCTGGTCCTGGCCCCGTTCGACCTGGCCGAGGCGCTGTCTGAGCTGCTCGACCTGCCGCTGGCGGGGGAGGAGGCGGCCGGCGAGGTGACGTCCTCCGGCGAGGTCCGGCAGGTCCCGCCCGCGGTGCGGTCGCTGCTGCCCACCGCCCCCGCGACCTACGTGGAGCACGAGAAGCTGCTCGTGGACGGCGTCCCCGCCGCCTGGCGGTTCTTCGAGGGCACGGTGCACGCCTCCGGCGTGGAGGGCCTGGCGCGCGGGCTCGCGTGGGCGTCGGGCCAGTGGGGCGACCGGCTCGCGGTCGCCGCGTCTGCTGCGCGACCCCGCCGCGGTGCCGCTGCTGCTCGCCGAGGCCGACCTGGACAGCTGGACCGCCTCGACCACGTGACGGGCGACGGAGGCGGCAGGGCGCCGGCGGCGCCTGCCGTCTTGCGAGGAGGCCGGGTTCGCCTCAGCCGGTGACGTGCCGGTCGGAGTCCTCCTCGGAGGCGCCGGCGGGCTTCGCTTCCGGGACGGGCGGCATGTGCGAGGCGGGCGGGACGGCCGTGGCGGGCTCGAGGGGCTCCTCCGCGGCGGGCAGCGGCGCCGGGTGGTGGCGGGGCCGGACGTACCAGAGGCCGAACCCGCCGAGGCCCAGACCCGACACGCAGGTCCAGATCCACCAGCGGTCCTCCGGGTCCAGTCCGAGCAGCAGGAGCACGACCAGGGCGATCGCCCACAGGACCATGCCCATGAGGATCGTGGCCGTGTCGTTGGTCTTCAACGGCTGGAGATCCTGACGGCGAGGCTGGTTCACGTGCTCCAGCGTAGGCGACGACTTCTCACTATCCGCAAAACGGGCGCAGTGAAGGCGCGGATCGATTGCGATCCCATCACCATCACGACCGGGGCCTTCCTCGGCGAAGGACACGATGTCACGCTGAACGTCCGTGAGTGATACCAAAACAAGCTCAATGAGCGCTCTTGACCGTTTCTTCCACATCTCTGCTCGCGGTTCCACGGTGGGGCGGGAGGTCCGCGGCGGTCTCGCGACCTTCTTCACGATGGCCTACATCGTGGTGCTCAACCCGCTGATCATCGCCACGGCCAAGGACGCCGAGGGCCAGTACATCGCCGACGCGACCTCCGCGCCGATCCCCCTGGTCGCCGCGGGCACCGCCTTCGTCGCCGGTCTGCTGAGCATCCTGATGGGCGTGGTCGGCAAGGTGCCGTTCGCGATGGCGGCGGGCCTCGGCCTGAACGCCTTCGTCACGTACGGCATCGCCACGCAGATGTCGTGGGAGTCGGCGATGGGCCTGGTCTTCCTGGAAGGCGTGATCATCGCCCTGCTGGTGCTGACCGGTTTCCGCACCGCGGTGTTCAACGCCATCCCGGCCCAGCTCAAGACCGCGATCAGCGTGGGCATCGGCCTGTTCATCGCGCTGATCGGCTTCGTGGACGCCGGTTTCGTCCGCAGCGGGTCCGGTGTGCCGGTGGACCTCGGCATCGGCGGCAAGCTGACCAGCTGGCCGATGGTCGTGTTCGTGGTCGGCGTGCTGCTGATCGCCGTGCTGGTGGCCCGGAAGGTGAAGGGCGCCATCCTGATCGGCATCGTCGCCACCACGGTCCTCGCGATCGTCGTCGAGGCGCTGGTCGAGGCCGGCGGCGCCGGCACGCCGGACGCGCCGAACCCCCAGGGCTGGCGGCTCAACGTCCCCGCCCTGCCCGAGCAGGTCTTCGGCTTCGAGAACCCGCTCCGGCTCTTCACCGAGTTCGACCCCCTCGGCGCGTTCGGTTCGGTCTCGGTCACCATGGCGGTGCTGCTCGTCTTCACTCTCCTGATCACCGACTTCTTCGACACCATGGGCACCGTCGTCGGCGTCGGCGCGCAGGCCGGCCTGGTCGGGGAGGACGGCTCGCTGCCCCGCACCCGCGAGATCCTGCTCGTCGACTCGATCGGCGCGGCGGTCGGCGGCGCGGGCTCCGTCTCCTCCAACACCACCTACGTCGAGTCGGCCGCGGGCGTCGGCGAGGGCGCGCGCACCGGCCTGGCCAGCGTGGTCACCGGCGTGCTCTTCCTGCTGGCGGTCTTCCTCTCGCCGCTGGTCGGGATCGTCCCCCACGAGGCCGCCGCCCCCGCGCTGGTCATCGTCGGCTTCCTGATGATGACGGCGATCCGCGAGATCGACTTCACCGACTACGAGATCGCCATCCCGGCCTTCCTGATGATCGTGCTCATGCCGTTCACCTACTCCATCGCCAACGGCATCGGCGCCGGATTCCTCGCCTTCGTACTGATCAAGGCGGTCAAGGGCAAGGCGCGCGAGGTCCACCCGCTGATGTGGCTCGTCGCGGCGCTGTTCGTGGTCTACTTCGCTCGCGGCGCGATCGAGGGCCTGCTCGCCTGAGCGCCTCACCGGAGGCCCGCCCGCTGATCCGGCGGCCGTCCGTCCGGGCGCGGGACCGCCGCCCGGACGGACGGCCGCCGGACCCCTGCACCGGGGGAAAACTTTGTCCGCCCGATGGATGGGCGGGTTCAACCGCCGGGTAAATATGTGGCCGATTGAGGACGGCGGCCGAGGTTGCCCGAAGGATATTCTCGCCCTAACATCGCAGGGCGAAAGGATTTGCGGCAGATCGCCGGCGGATTCTCGAGCATCGATATCCGTTCCTGGTGAGGCGCCGATTCACCGGCCCGTCGCCTCGCCATGTCGAATACCGCAGAACGCGGTGGACATTCAAAGGGAGACGTTCATGCGAATCCGGCTGTCCGCTCACATCCGTGTCAAGCGGTTCGCCGCGGTCTCCGCGGCCTTCACGGCGGGCCTGGCGGCCTTGCCCGGCGCCGTCCCGGCCTCGGCCGACGCGCTCGCGCCGGGTGGCCCACCGGTTCCTATCTCCTGGAGATGGTCCGGACGGACGGCTCGGCGCCGGCCAGGACGGTGACGCTGACCTGTGGCCCCGACGGCGCACGCACCCCGCGCGGCTGCGGCCTGCGACCGGCTCCGCCGTGCCGGCGGCCGGGTGGAGGACGTTCCCGAGAGCCCGGGGGCGTGCACGCTGGAGTACGCGCCGGTCCGCGTCACCGCCACCGGGACGTGGCAGGGGCGGCGGTACCGCTACGCCGAGACCCATCCGAACCGGTGCGCGGCGATACGCGCCACCGGAGGCGTCCTCTTCGCTTTCTGATCCGCCGTTCAGTGGAATGTTTTTCTGTTCGGCTGTCCGGAGAAAGCCTTTTCCGCTCGGTTGCCCGTGGAATTCTCGGGTATGGCGGTTCTCTGGGGCCGGATAATCCGTCCGGCCGTCGGCGCGGATTCGCCGGTGGATTCGCACCTGCGGATTCCGGGTCCCTTGATATCCGGATTCCGGGCCGGAAGGGGCCGCGCGGGAGCGGGCTGAGCCCGTGAACGCGAGCCCCGGTCACTCCGCGCACGCCCGCTCTTTCCCCACGTTTGGAGACGACGCATGCAGCCCATCTACCACGAGCAGCCCGTTCAGGACGCGGCCGGCCTGCTGCGCGACGCCGCGGATCGGGCGGTCCACGGCAGGCCGGGCGCCGACGCCCTGGCGCTGGCGGGGGTCGGCCTGGCCCTGGTCGATCTGGCGACGGAGCTGAGGGCCGCGCGGGAGGGCTCCGAGAGGGGCGCCGGCCGTACGGGCTGAGGGGCGGCGCGGGCCCGGCGGCGGGTTGGGGATCCCGGTCGTGTCTGGCACTCTGACGGCTCGCGGGAATAAATCCGGGCCGGAGGGAATGCGATGCGATCAGACATCGTTAGCAAGGGTAATGAGATCTGCTAATGAGTTACCCGATCAAGAAGGACCCCGTCGCGAACCTGCGCAGCGACGCCGGTCTGGCGTCGGCGCTGCGCGTGTCACTGGCACGCCTGACCCGGCGCCTGCGCAGGCAGGGCGCAAGCCACTCGCTGACCCCCACCCAGGTCGCGACGCTCGTCGCCGTGGAACGGCATTCCGGGATAACCCCCGGCGAATTGGCCGAGCACGAGAAGGTGCAACCGCCCTCGATGACCCGCGTGATCGCCGCGCTGGAAGAGCGGGGGCTGGTGTCGCGCACACCGCACCCGACCGACCGGCGGCAGGTGACCGTGACCGTGACCGAGGCGGGCTCGGCCCTGCTGAAGGAGGAGCGCCGCCGCAGGGACGCCTGGCTGACCCAGCGGTTGAAGGAGCTCACCCCCGAGGAGAGGGCGGTGCTCCGGCAGGCGGCGCCGATTCTGGAGAAGCTCAGCCGGATCTAGCCGAACCCGAGGAACCCGGCGCCTCGGCCGTCTCCGCGACGGTCGAGGCACCGGCGGCGGACCGGGAGACGCAGGCGGTCCGGACCGGGAGCGTCCAGCCCGTGCCGGAGGCCAAGGGGTCGATGTTCCGGTCGCTGCGCAACCGCAACTACCGGCTCTTCGCGATCGGCGGCGTGGTCTCCAACGTCGGCGGGTGGATGCAGCGCACCGCGCAGGACCTGCTGATCATCGGGCTGACCGGGGGCAGCGCCACCGCGCTGGGCGTGACCACGGCGCTGCAGTTCCTGCCCATGCTGGTCTTCGGCCTGTGGGGCGGGATGGTCGCCGACCGCTACCCCAAGCGGCGGGTGCTGCTCGTGGCCCAGTCGCTCCTGGGCGTGCTGGCGCTGACCATGGGCGTGCTCACCGTGACCGGCGCCGTGCGGGAGTGGCACGTCTACGTGATGGCCTTCGCCCTCGGCCTCATCGCCTGCGTCGAGGTGCCGACCCGGCAGTCGTTCGTGGTCGAGATGGTCGGCCGCAAGGACCTCCCCAACGCCATCGCGCTGAACGCCTCCAGCTTCAATCTGGCGCGCGTGGTCGGCCCGGCCGTCGCCGGTGTGCTGATCTCCGCGATAGGCGGGACCGGGCCGATCTTCCTGATCAACGCGGTCTCGTTCCTTGCCGTGCTCGGGGGGCTGGCGATGATGCGCACCTCCGAGCTGACCACCCCCGACCCGGTTCCCAGAGAGAAGGGCCAGCTCCGCGAGGGCCTGCGCTACGTGCTGGAACGGCAGGAACTGCTGATGCCGATCCTGCTCGTCGCTTTCGTCTCGCTGTGCACCCAGTCGTTCTCGATGTCGATAGTCCTGATGTCCAGCGAGGTCTTCGACTCGGATGCGGCCTCCTTCGGGATGGCCTCCAGCATGTTCGCGGTGGGCGCGCTGGGCGGCGCGCTCATGGCGGCCCGGCGCGTGAAGCCGGGCCGGAGACTGCTGATCGGCGGCGCGGCCTCGTTCGGCCTGTTCCAGATCGCCACCGGCCTGGCCCCCGGCTACCCCGTCTATCTGCTCCTGCTCATCCCCGCCGGGATCGCGCTGATCACGGTCAACACGACCGCCAACGCCGCGGTGCAGCTCGCCGCCTCGCCGGAGATGCGCGGCCGGGTGATGGGCCTGTACGTGCTGGTGTTCACCGGCGGCGCCCCGATCGGCGCGCCGCTGCTCGGCTGGGTCTCCGACCTGGGCGGCCCGCGCGCGGGCGTCGCACTCGGCGGGGCGCTCACCCTGGTCGGCGTGGGTGCGGCGATAATGCTGACCAAGGCGATCGGCAGGAGGACGACGCATGCGGCTGTTCGTGGCGTTGCTGCCGCCGCGGCCGGTGCGCGATGAGCTCGCCCGCGCGCTCGCGCCGCACCACGGGCACTGGCCCCAGCTGCGCTGGACCGATCCGGACAACTGGCATCTGACGCTGGCGTTCCTGGGCGAGGTGGCCGAGGAGCTCCTGCCCGCGCTGCAGACCCGCCTCGCCCGCGCCGCGTCGAGGTACGAGCCGATGGCGCTTGCGTTCGCCGGGGCCGGCGCGTTCCCCTCGGCCCGGCGGTCCCGGGTCTTCTGGGCCGGGCTGCACGGTGGCGGTGCGCCGCACGGCGGCGCCGGATCGAGCGACGGTGCCGGGCTGCACGGCGGTGCGCCGCACGGGGGCACCGGGTCGAGCGGGGGCCGGCCGGAGATCGTCCGCTTGGCCGACTCCGTCGGCGCGGCGGCGCGGCGTGAGGGCATCGCGGTGGACGAGCGGCGGTTCCGGCCGCACCTGACCCTGGCCAGGGCCAAGACCAGGGACGACGTCGATCTGCGCCCGCTGGTCGAGGCCCTGGGGTCGTTCGCGGGCAGCGCGTGGGAGGCGGACACCGTGCACCTGATGAGAAGCCACCTGGGCGGCCGGGTCCGTTACGAGACGGTCGAGAGATGGCCGCTCGTGGCGCGGGCATCCCGCGGGCAGGGCTAGGCTCCAGGGCGTGGATCGTCCCCGTCGCTGGCTGCTGCCCACGGTGCTCGCACTGCTCGTGCTCCTCGTGGTGGTCGGAGCCCTCGTCTCCTAGCGCGGAGCTCTCCTGGCGCGGAGCTCTCCCGAAGCAGGTGCCCTCCTGTGGAGCGGCGGTCTCCTGGAGCGGCGGTCTCCTGGAGCGGCGGTCTCCTGGAGCGGCGGTCTCCTGCTGCGGATCTCCGCCGGGGCGGGGCTCCCCCGGAAGGGAGCGCCCGTCACCCGGCGCCCGCTACCAGGCGTACTCCTCCGGAGCGGTCTTGAAGCCCGGGAAGATCTCGTCGAGGCGGGTCAGGGCCTTCTCGTCGAGCGTGATCTCCAGGGCCTTGACGGTGCCGTCGAGCTGCTCCAGCGTGCGCGGGCCGATGATCGGCGCCGTGACGGCCCGCTGGTGGAGCAGCCAGGCCAGGCCGACGTTCGCCGGGTCCTCGCCGAGCTCGTCGCAGAACGCCTCGTACCGCTCGATCTTGTCGCGGTGCTTGTCCAGCTCCTTGACGATGTTCTCCGAGGCCGAGCGGCCCTTGTCGATCTTCCGGAGGACGCCGCCCAGCAGGCCGCCCGCGAGCGGGCTCCACGGGATCAGGCCGAGACCGTAGTCCTCGGCGGCCGGGATGACCTCGAGCTCGGCGGCCCGGACGATCAGGTTGTAGTGGGACTGCTCGGAGACCAGGCCCACGGTGCCCCGGCGGCGGGCCTCCTCCTGCGCCTTGGCGATGTGCCAGCCCGCGAAGTTGGACGACCCGACGTACAGGATCTTGCCCTGCTGCTTGAGGATGTCCATGGCCTCCCAGAACTCCTCGAACGGGGTGTTCCGGTCGACGTGGTGCGCCTGGTAGAGGTCGATGTAGTCGGTCTGCATGCGCTTCAGCGAGGCGTCGCAGGCGCGGCGGATGTTGAGCGCCGAGAGCCGGTCCTCGTTGGGCCAGTCGCCCATCCCGCCGTAGAGCTTCGTGGCGATGACCGTCTTCTCCCGGCGGCCGCCGCCCTGGGCGAACCAGCGCCCGATGATGTTCTCGGTGATGCCCTCGCCCTTCTTCCACCCGTAGACGTTGGCGGTGTCGAAGAAGTTGATCCCCAGCTCGTGGGCGTGATCCATGATCGCGAAGGAGTCGTCCTCCGTGGTCACGGGGCCGAAGTTCATGGTGCCGAGGCAGAGGCGGCTGACCTTCAGGCCGGTACGGCCAAGCTGCGTGTAATCCATGCGCTCCACACTAAGGACCTGGAGTGCGCTCCAGGCGAGTGCCTTTTCCGGATGCGCGGGGTTTCCCGGCGTGCCGGGTTTCCGGATGCGCCGGATGTGCCGGATGTATCGGGTATTCGGGGCGTGCGGGATCATCCGGGCGTTCGAGTGTCCTGGACGCGGCGGATGTCCGGAGCGGCTTCTGGCGGCCCGGGGCTCTAAGCTGTCCGGTCATGCGCCTCCTGCCGTCCGGTGCCGGTTCCCCCGGGTCTCTCCGTCGTCCGGCCGCCCTCGTCCGGTGGGCCCTTCCGGCGGCCGTGTGCCTCGCCGTCCTGCCGCCGGCCGCCGCGCAGGCCGTACCGATCGCGCCGGGGGCCGGGCTGACCG
>NZ_CDRNDK010000310.1:0-7921 GCF_977012225.1 Planomonospora algeriensis
ACCGCCGGGAGCGCGCCGGTCTCCGCGCCGCCCGGGCACGGCACCGCGGGACCCGTCCCGGCGTGCCTGGGCGTGGCCGGTTCGTTCACTCCGCAAACGGTGCCACACTGGGGTCAGACATGCGACCTCCGCCCCACATCCTCGTGGTCAACGGCATCAAGGTCCGCCGGCCGGTGTTCGTGCTCGCCGCCCCGCACTCCGGCGCGGACCTGCTGGGCCGCGCCCTCAAACGCTCCCCCGGCTTCCACGTCACGATGGGCCGCGCCGCCGTGACGCACGTCGTGCACGCCTTCGCCCGGCGGCCCTCCATCGCCCGCCGGGGCCTGGGCGCCATCCGCGTGCTCCGGGACGCCATGGCCGAGTCCTGGCAGATCCTTCCCGGGGCGTGCCGCGAGTGCCCGGACGTCTGCCGGGAGGCGGGCGGCGTGACCGGGGCGGGCCCGTGCGCGACCGCCGGGGCGGTCGCCCGGTTCGGCGACGCCAGCCCCGACCTGCTCTACAGCGCCCCGGTGCTGCTCCAGGCCTTCCCCGACGCCCGGTTCGTCCAGCTGATCCGGGACGGCCGCGACGTGACCGCCGACATGATGGCCGACCCGGCGGCCCTGTCGTGGTTCAAACCGGTCCGGGTGAGCGACGACACCGAGTTCCCCAACCCCTTCCTCGGCGTCAAGTCCGCCGAGCACATCGACCGGTGGAAGGCGATGTCCACGGCGGGCAAGTGCGCGCTGCGCTGGCGCGGGGCCGTGCGCCTGGCCGCGGAGCTGCACCGCGAGCTCCCCCGCGAGCAGCTGCTGACCCTGCGCTACGAGGAGCTCGCCGCCTCGCCCGCCGAGACGGTGGAGATCCTCTCCCGCTTCCTGGAGACCCGCGTCTCCAAGATCGCCCTGTACGGCGGGAGCGCCCCGAAGGTCGGCGCCTGGCGCACCCGCCTGCGCCGCGAGGACGCCGAGCTGGTGGAGAAGGTCGCCCGCGAGGAGCTGGCCCGCCTGGGCTACCGGTGACCGCCCGGCTGCTCCCCCGCTCCGTCACGGCGGCAGCGCCCGGCCGGTCCCCGCTCCGTCACGGCGGCGGCGCCCGGCCGGTCACGACTGGGAGCTGAACTGCGTGCGGTAGAGCTCGGCGTAGACGCCCCCGGCGGCCAGCAGCTCCTCGTGCCGGCCCCGCTCGGCGACGCGGCCGTCGGCGATCACCAGGATCTGGTCGGCCTCGCGGATCGTGGACAGGCGGTGCGCGATGACCAGGGAGGTCCGCCCCGCCAGCGCGCTCTTCAGCGCCCGCTGCACTGCGGCCTCCGACTCGGAGTCCAGGTGCGCGGTGGCCTCGTCCAGGACGACCACCCGGGGCGCCTTGAGCAGCAGCCTGGCCAGCGCCAGGCGCTGCTTCTCCCCGCCGGACAGCCGGTAGCCCCGGTCGCCCACCACGGTCTCCAGTCCCTCGGGCAGGGACTCGACCAGCTCGGCGATCTGCGCGGCGCGCAGGGCCTCCCAGAGCTCCTCGTCGGTCGCGCCGGGCCGGGCGTAGCGCAGGTTGGCCCCGATGGTGTCGTGGAACAGGTGGGCGTCCTGCATGACGACGCCCACGGTGTCGCGCAGGGACTCCAGGGTGGCCTCGCGCACGTCGAGCCCGTTGACGCGGACCGCGCCCTCGCTCACGTCGTACAGCCGGGAGACCAGCGAGGTGATCGTCGTCTTTCCCGCGCCCGAGGGCCCGACCAGCGCGACCAGCTCACCCGGGCGGGCGGTGAAGCCGATGCCGCGCAGCACCTCGCCGCTCTGCCCGGTGTCGGGGCGGGCCACCGCCTCCAGCGACGCCAGCGACACCTCCGAGGCCGCCGGGTAGTGGAAGCGCACGTCGTCGAACTCGACCGTCACCGGCCGGCCGGGACGGGACGGGCGCCGGGCCGCTCGGCCACCATCGGCTCCAGGTCCAGCACCTCGAAGACCCGGTCGAAGCTGACCAGCGCGGTCATCACGTCCACGTGCACGTTGGACAGGCTGGTCAGCGGGCCGTACAGGCGCATCAGCAGGGCGGTGAGCGCGACCAGGGTGCCGACCTGGAAGGCGCCGTTCACGGCCAGCACGCCGCCCACGCCGTACACCAGCGCGGTGGCCAGCGAGGCGACCAGGCCGAGGGCGACCCGGAAGACCGTCCCGTACATGCCGACGGTGACGCCCACGTCGCGCACCCGCCCGGCGCGGGCGGCGAAGGCGTCCGCCTCCTCGCCCGGCCGGCCGTACAGCTTGGCGACCATGGCGCCCGCCACGTTGAAGCGCTCGGTCATCATGGAGCTCATCTCGGCGTCGAGCTCCATCTGCTCGCGGGTGAGCCCCGACATCTTCCGCCCGACCCACTTGGCCGGGAGGATGAAGATCGGGAGCAGCACCAGGGCCACCAGGGTGATCTGCCAGGACAGCACGATCATGGTGCCGAGCACCAGCACCAGCATGACCACGTTGGACACGACCGACGACAGCGTGCTGGTCAGCGCCCGCTGCGCGCCGATCACGTCGGTGTTCAGCCGGGAGACCAGGGCGCCGGTCTGCGTCCGCATGAAGAACGCGACCGGCATCCGCTGCACGTGGTCGAAGACCTCGGTGCGCAGGTTGTAGATCAGGCCCTCGCCGACGCGGGCGGAGAACCAGCGCTGGGCCAGCCCGAGCGCGGCGTCCAGCACCGCCAGGCCGGCGATGGCCGCCGCGAGGCCGACGATGAGCCCGGCATCGCCCGCCTTGATGCCGTCATCGATGATCGCCCGCATCAGCAGCGGGTTGGCGACCACGATGACCGAGCCGAGCACGACCAGCGCGAGGAAGGCGGCGATCTGCCGGGAGAACGGCTTGGAGTAGCGCACGATCCGCTTCACCGTGCCCGGCGCGAGCCGCTCCTTGGTCACCGAGCTGTCGCGCCGCAGCGAGCGCATCGCCTGGGGGCCGAAGCCCCCGCCCATCATCGCCATCTGGCCTCCTCTCCCGATCCGAGCGCCGGGAGAGGCGACGTGATTCCCGGATCAGCTCCGGGCGAACACCGCATCCGGCCTGCTCTCTCAGCCGAACAGGGCCTTGATGCGCGCCATCTGCTCGCGCCGCTCGGCCGCGCACTGCTCCTCCAGCGTGCGTCCCGAGGCGCCCTGGAGCAGCCGCTTGGTCGCCGTGGCGGCGTCGCGGTTGGTGGCCAGCAGCGCCGCCGCCAGGTCCCGTACGGCCTGCGCCAGCTCGCCGGGGGCGACGACCAGCTCGGCCAGGCCGATCCTGGCCGCCTCCTCCGCGCCCACGGTCCGGGCCGTGAGGCAGATCTCCACGGCCCGCGACAGGCCGACGAGGTCGACCAGCGGCTTGGTCCCGGTCAGGTCGGGAACCAGGCCGAGCGCGGGCTCCTTCATGCACAGCTTGGCGTCGTCCGCCAGGATCCGCAGGTCGCAGGCGAGCGCCAGCTGGAAGCCGGCGCCGACGGCGTGGCCCTGGACCGCCGCGATCGAGACGATGTCCGGCCGCCGCAGCCACATGAACCCCTGCTGGGCCTGCGCGATCCGCTCGTCGAAGGCCGCGCCCTGGAGCGTGGCGGTGCTCGCGAACGACCCCTGCCCCGGAACCCCCTCCGGAGTGAACATCCGCAGGTCGATGCCCGCCGAGAAGGACGGCCCCTCACCTTGGACCACGACGACCCTCACCTGCTGCGGCAGGTCGTCACCGATTCGAGCCAGCGCCGACCAGGTGGCGAATGTCTGAGCGTTCCGCTTCTCCGGCCGTGCCAGCGTGATCGTCGCGATCTCGCCGTCCACCTCGAAGCGCAGTCCGACCTCCGTAAGGGAGATCTCCTCCGCACTCCCCCCCGTGCACCACTTCCGCCATCGCTCGTTCTCCCTTGCGCTCGCCGTCTGTCACGCCCGAGCCTACCGACTCTTCTAGAATGAAGTTCGGCGGGCTCGGGCGGACGGACGAGCTGAGGACGAGCGGCTGCGGTCGCGCGTTCCGAGGCGGCTCAGCGCTTGGTCTTGCCCCGGGTGGCGCCGCCGCGCCCGCGCAGAGTCACACCGGACTCGCTCAGGATGCGGTGGATGAACCCGTACGACCGGCCGGTCGAAGCGGCGAGCGCGCGGATGCTCTCACCCGAGCTGTAGCGCTTCTTGAGATCGGCGGCCAGTTTTTCACGGTCGGCCCCGGTCACCCGGGTGCCCTTCTTGAGAGTCTCGGCCACGAGCTACCTCCTGTAGTGCCAGACTTCCGCAGCGTTACTCCGCCATGATCAGTCATTTCTGCGGGATCGGCTACCTACTCCCAGGGAAAAGATCCGTACCCGCTCAAATTGAGATCAGGCAAGTGCCACAAGATCGGAAAATTCGTCGCTCCACGCGTCTTCAACTCCGTCCGGCAGCAAGATCACCCTATCCGGTTGCAGAGCGTCCACAGCACCCTCATCGTGCGTTACGAGGACAATTGCCCCAGAATAGGACCTCAGGGCCGTGAGCACCTGCTCCCGGCTGGCCGGGTCCAGGTTGTTCGTGGGCTCGTCCAGGAGCAGGACGTTGGCCGCCGAGAGCACCAGGGTGGCCAGGGCCAGCCGGGTCTTCTCGCCGCCGGAGAGCACCCCGGCGGGCTTGTCCACGTCGTCGCCGGTGAACAGGAACGAGCCCAGGACCTTGCGCAGCTCGACGTCGGCCAGGTCGCCCGCGGCCGAGCGCATGTTCTCCAGCACCGTGCGCTCCGGGTCGATCGTCTCGTGCTCCTGGGCGTAGTAGCCCAGCTTGAGCCCGTGCCCCGGCCGCACCTCGCCGGTGTCGGGCTTCTCGATGCCGCCCAGGATGCGCAGCAGCGTGGTCTTGCCCGCGCCGTTCAGGCCCAGGATGACGACCCGGGAACCCCGGTCCACGGCCGCGTTGACGTCGGTGAAGACCTCCAGCGAGCCGTAGGACTTCGACAGGTCCGTCGCCGTGATCGGGGTGCGCCCGCAGGGGGCCGGCTGGGGGAAGCGCAGCTTGGCGACCTTGTCGCTGCGCCGCTCCACCTCCAGGCCGGACAGCAGCCGCTCGGCGCGGCGCTGCATGTCCTGTGCCGCCTTGGCCTTGGTCGCCTTGGCACGCATCTTGTCGGCCTGCGACATCAGCGCCGAGGCCTGCTTCTCGGCGTTGGCGCGCTCGCGCCTGCGGCGCTTCTCGTCGGTCTCCCGCTGGGCCAGATAGGCCTTCCAGCCGACGTTGTAGGTGTCGATCACCATCCGGTTGGCGTCCAGGTGGAGCACCCGGTTTACCGTCGCTTCAAGGAGCGCCACGTCGTGGCTGATAATGATCAAACCACCTTGATGGGATCGCAAAAATTCGCGGAGCCACGCGATCGAATCCGCGTCGAGGTGGTTTGTGGGCTCGTCCAGCAGGAGAGTCTCCGCTCCGCTGAACAGGATCCGGGCCAGTTCCACGCGCCGGCGCTGACCGCCGGAGAGGGTCTCCAGCGGCTGGCCGAGCACCCGGTCGGGCAGCCCCAGGCTGGAGGCGATCGAGGCCGCCTCCGACTCCGCGGCGTATCCGCCCAGGACGTGCAGCCGGTCCTCCAGCCGCCCGTAGGCGCGCACCGCGCGGTCGCGGGTGCGCTCGTCGGCCGAGGACATGCCCAGCTCGGCCTCGCGCAGCTCGCGCAGGACCTCGTCCAGCCCCCGCGCGGACAGGATGCGGTCGCGGGCGATCACCTGCAGGTCGCCGGTGCGGGGGTCCTGCGGCAGGTAGCCCACCGCGCCCGTGGTGGCGACCGTGCCCGACGCCGGCAGCGCCTCGCCCGCGAGCACCTTGGTCAGCGTCGTCTTCCCGGCGCCGTTGCGCCCGACGAGGCCGATCTTGTCGCCGGGGTTCACCCGGAACGACGCGCCCTCGATGAGCAGCCGGGCTCCGGCGCGGAGTTCGATGTCAGAAGCAATGATCATGTTTGGGGGAACACTCCCAGGCTGGGGGATTCACGGGCTCACCATGGCGCTGTGGCCGAACCCGCCGCGCCCTGTGTCTCCCGGCTCTCGGCTCGGCCGTCCCGCTCCGTCGCGGGCGGCGTCAGTCGGGGGTGCGCATACGGATCAGTGTACGGCTCGCGCGCACCCGCGCCCGCCCTGTTCCCCGCACCGCACCCGGCCCGCACCCGCCGCGGACGCCGTCCGGCTCCCGTCCCGGGGCCGTGCCGAGACCGTCCGAGACCGCCCGAAGCCGCGCCGAGGCCGCCCTGGCCCGCACTGGTCCGCGCTGAGAGCGCCCGAGGCCGGGCGGGGCCAGCGAGACCGGGCGGGTCCTCAACCGGGTCAGGGACCGGGCGGTCTCAGGCGGATCAGGCGGGGTCGACGATCCTGATCCTGACCGCACGGAACTGCGCCGGGGTCGTGGTGAGCACCGCCAGGCGGGGGTCGGGGACCGTCAGGAAGGGCTCGGCCTCCAGCGCGAAGACCGGGGCGAGCCTGCGGTCGGCCCGCAGCGCGTCCACCGCCCGCCGGTCGCCGCCCAGGATGACCGCCTCCAGTCCTCCGGTGTGCGGGCCGAGGACCCGCAGCGCCACCTCGGCCGCCGCCTCGTGCGCCTGGTCCACCTGCTTCTCCCTGCGCCGGGCGAAGCGCCGCTGCGACCAGCCGCCCGCAGCGCTGCGGCCGTGGACCTGCCGCGAGCCGACCTTGGAGGAGACCAGCTCGTCCCCCTGGAAGATCCCGGCCGCGTGGCCGCCGAGCCGTACCAGCAGCACGCCCACCCTGCGCTCCCGGCGCACGTGGGTGGTCAGCCGCGCCAGCGGACCGCCGCCGCCGGCCGTCAGCGGCGGGAAGGGCACCCGGCACTCGGCCACCGCCCCCGTCGGCGCCCTCGATCCGGACCACCTCGTCGGAGGCGGCCGCCTCCAGCGAGCCGTGCCGCTCGGCGAAGCCGTCGATCCAGCGGCCGAGCCGCTCCGGCCCCACCGAGACCCAGCGGCCCCCGCCCGCGGCCGGTCGTGACGTCATGCCCGGACCCTACCGGGGACCGGAGCCCGCGCCGGCCCGAGGGTGCGTCCGATCCCTTCCCATCCGAGCCGGGACCGAGCCCGGGACTCCGGTGAGCCCGCCGCCTCGGCGTGCTCCTCCAGCCAGGCACACCATAACTGAATTTGGTTAATTTCCACCAAATAGGAATAATTCGGCGACTATGCATCAGCGGACCGGCTCAGGTTTCGCGGGCCGGCTCTCCGCGCTCGTGGCCTTCGCATTGCTCACCGCCGCCGTCGCCGCCGTCTACTTCGGGCTGGGCGCGCTCGGCGTCGACGGACTGGTCGCCGCGCTGGCCGCCGGAGTCCTGTTCCATCCGCTCCGGCTGCGGCTGCTGAAGCTGACCGACCAGCTCTTCACCGTCGAGCGCGACCCCTACCAGCTGGCCGAGCGCCTGGCGCAGAGCGTGCAGGCCGCCGGCGGGTCAGGCGAGGCGCTGGCCTCCGGAGCCGCCGCCGTCAGGCAGGCGCTACGGGCGGACGGCGTGCTCGTCGAGGTCGAGGGCACCAGACTGGCCGCCGGGTCCACCGGGGACGGTACATCGACCACGCCCGTCGCGCCGCTGGTCACACCACTGGTCTGGCACGGCCGGCCGGTCGGCAGTCTCACGGTCTGGGGCGCCCGCCCGGACCGTGGCCTGCTGGACCTGCTGGCCAGGCACCTGGCCGAGGTGGCGCACGCCGTCCAGCTCACCGGCGACCTGGCGCGCGCCCACGAGCGGCTGCTGTCCACCCGCGAGGAGGAGCGGCGACGGCTGCTGCGGGTGCTCGACGACGGGCTCGGCAGCACCCTGACCGCGCTCACCACCATGGTCGCCGAGGCGCGTGCGGCCGCAGCCGGCGCCGACGCGCTGCTGCTGCAGGCGCGCCAGCGGCTGGCCGAGTCCGTCGAGAGCGTGCGCGACCTGGTCTACGGGCTGCACGCGGTGCCGGCCCCGCCCGCCGGC
>NZ_CDRNDK010000311.1:0-7874 GCF_977012225.1 Planomonospora algeriensis
TCACCCCGCGCGAGGGCGACCGGGCGGCGGACCGGGCGGCGCTGCGCCGCGCCCTGTACGCCGGGCTGCTGATGGGCCTGGCCCTGTGCGCCAAGAGCTGGCCGATCTGGCTGATCCCCGGCATGCTCCTGCTGCTGCCCACCGTCCGGGCCCGCGCCGTCGCGTTCGTGGCGACCGGCGTCATGCCGGTCCTCTTCATCGTCACCGAGCCCCTCCTGCTGAACGCCTCCCTGGACGAGATCGTCCAGGCCCTGCGCACGATCGGGGACATCCGCCCGATCGTCGGCGAGTGGGGCTACAGCGCGATCCTCGTCGGCGGCGACTGGACGCTCGACTCCGGGATCGCCACCTTCGGCACCCGGCTGATCTACGTCACGGTGCTGGTGACGGCCTTCCTGTGGCGCCGCGCCGACCCGGTGGACCTCACCACCGCCGTGCTGCTCGCCTTCATGGTCGTCACCCCCCGCCTCGGCGCGCAGTACCTGCTGTGGTTCATGCCGTTCCTCGTCGCGCGGCCCACACCCAACCGCTTCTACTGGCCCGCGGTCATCGGCGTCTGCCTGTGGGCCGGGTACGGCTACCTCCCCATGACCCAGTCCTGGGAGATCTGGTCGACGCAGCACGCGGGGTGGGCCCAGGCCTCGGTGGCGCTGCTGCCGATCCTGGCCTACGCCATGCCCTGGGACCGCCGGGTCTCGGCCGCCCGCGTGCAGGACGAGACATCCGCCCGGCCGGCCCCGCGGCCGTCCGATCGACCGGAAAACCCGGTGCGGACGCCGGGGTGACTTGTCACTCTTGTCGGCATGCAGGCAACGGTCACCGTCACCCCCGCGCAGCTCCCCGGCGTGCTCCTGAACGTCGCCGTGGTGCGCCCCGTCTTCCTCTGGGGCGCCCCCGGCATCGGCAAGAGCTCCCTCGTCCGTGACTTCGCCGACGCGCTCGGACTGGAGTGCGTGACCATGCTCGGCACCCAGCTCGCCCCCGAGGACCTCATCGGCGTGCCCGAGCTGGTCGGCGGCCGGAGCCGGTTCGCCCCGCCCGAGACCATCGCCCGCGACGAGCCGTACTGCCTGTTCCTCGACGAGCTCAACGCCTCCGCGCCCGAGGTGCAGAAGGCGTTCTACTCGCTCATCCTCGACCGGCGCATCGGCGCCTACGAACTGCCCGCCGGCTCCGTCGTCATCGGGGCGGGCAACCGGGCCACCGACAACGCGCTGGCCCGGCCGATGGCCTCGGCGCTGGTCAACCGCCTGGTCCACGTCCACCTGCGGGCCTCGGCCACCGACTGGCTCACCTGGGCCACGGCCAACGGCATCCACCCCTGGATCGTCGAGTACCTCGTCCAGCGCCCCGACCACCTGTGGAGCGCCCCGCCCAAGACCGAGGAGCCGTTCTCCTCACCGCGGGCCTGGCACATGCTCTCCGACGTCATGCACTCCTACGGCGACGGCATCGACGACGACACCCTGGCCGTGCTGGCCTTCGGTACCCTCACCACCGCGCACGCGTCCGCCTTCCGCGCGTACGTCAAGACGGTCCGCCACGCCTACGACCTCGACGCCGTGCTCAAGGGCGACGCCCCCTGGCCCCGCGCCCCCGAGGAGCGCGACCTGCTGTACTTCCTGTCGGAGACCTTCCGCGCCCGCCTGATGAAGGAACTGCCCGCCGACAAGCGCGGCGCCTCCTCCCGCGGACGCGACCTGGCGTTCCGGGCGAAGACGCTCCTGGTCGAGCTGGCCGAGATCTCCCTGGAGTGCGCCCAGCTCGTCATCGCCAACGACGCTGACGGAGCACCCGCCCTGCCCACCTGGTTCCTCGTCGAGGTGGGCCGCGACCTTCCCCGCCTCGTCGCCGCGAGGAACTGATGCCCAGGCAGAAGGCCAAGGTCGACCCCTGGCGCCAGAAGGCGGAGCAGGGGTGGCGGCTGACCACGGACCACCCCCTCTTCCGCGCCTACCGCTACCGGCTGCGCGCCGCCCGGGACGGCGAACTCGCGCCGGACGCCTGGGGCGCGGTCTCGACCGAGGGCAGGGTCCACCACCACCCCAAGCGCCGGGCCGAACCCGAGGAGTGGGCGTGGGTCTTCGCCCACCTCCTGCTCCACCTCGGCTTCGGCCACGCCGACCCGCGCTCCGCCCTGCCCGGGGACATCGGGGAGAGGACCGGCGACCGCTGGGAGACGAGCTTCCTGCCCGACCCCGCCTACCGGGCCGCCTGCTGCCTGGCCGTCGACCGCTTCCTGCGCACCCTCAAGCTCGGCCGCTGCCCCGAACCGCTCCCGGCCGAGCTGCCTCACGAGGACGAGACCACGCTGTCGGAGCGGTGGCGCCGCCTCGGCCTGCCGGCCGAGTACGAGCCGCCCGGCCCGCCCGACTTCGTGATCGGGGACGAGGAGACGGCCAAGCAGATGGACTTCCAGCGGGACTTCGCGATCGGCGTCGCCGACACGGCCACCGCCGCGCTGGACCTCGCGGGCGCACCCCGCTCCACGGCGGACCGGCACGTCGACGGGCCGTGGGACCTGGCGCTGCGCTGGTTCGTCTCGTCCTACCCGCTGCTGGGCGCCCTCGCGGCGGGCATGAGGATCGTCGCCGACGTGGAGCTGGCCAAGGGCTGGGACATCTCGATCGCGGCGGTCAGCGCCGAGTCCGCCGAGATCTACGTGAATCCGCTCGTACGGATGTCGGTGGAGGAGTGGCGGTTCGTGCTGGCCCACGAGATGCTGCACGCCGCGCTCCGCCACGGCGAGCGCGTCGGCGGGCGCGACCCCTACCTGTGGAACGTCGCGGCCGACTACGTCATCAACGGCTGGCTGATGGAGATGGCCGTCGGCGAGATGCCCGAGGGCCTGCTGTACGACCGCTCGCTCGCCGGGCTGTCCACCGAGGCCGTCTACGACCGGATCGCCGCAGACCTGCGCCGCCTGCGCAAGCTCGGCACCCTGCGCGGGCGCGGCCGCGGCGACGTGCTCGACCGCCCGCTCCCGCACCCCGGCGCGCCCGGCCGCTACATGGACCTCGACGAGTACTACCGAAACGCCCTGTGCACCGGCCTGGCCTACCATCACAACAGCGGCCGGGGGCTGCTCCCCTCCGGCCTGGAGCAGGAGATCCGCGCCCTGGACCAGCCCCCGCTGCCCTGGGACGCCGCACTGGCCCGCTGGTTCGACGAGCACGTCCCCTCCGCGGACCGGCGCCGCTCCTACGCCCGCGCCTCCCGCCGCCAGGCCTCCAGCCCGGACATCCCCCGCCCCGGCTGGATCCGCCCCGAAGAGCTCGTACGGCGGGCGACGTTCGGCGTCGTCCTGGACACCTCCGGCTCGATGGACACCCGGCTCCTCGGCAAGGCGCTGGGCGCGATCGCCTCCTACGCCGCGGCCCGCGACGTACCGCGCGCCCGCGTGGTGTTCTGCGACGCGGCGGCCTACGACGCCGGGTACCTGCCGGTGGAGGAGATCGCGAACCGGGTCCGGGTCCGCGGCCGGGGCGGCACCGTGCTCCAGCCGGGTGTGGACCTGCTGCAGCGGGCCGAGGACTTCCCGCCCGAGGGCCCGATCCTGGTGATCACCGACGGGTGGTGCGACGTGCTCCGCATCCGGCGCGAGCACGCCTTCCTCATCCCCGAGAGCGCCCGCCTCCCCTTCGCCCCCCGCGGGCCGGTCTTCCGGATGAGATGAGGCGCAGCCGGCCGGGGAAGCAGGGGAAGCCGGGAAGGACGCCGTTCCTTCGGCGCGGCCCCGGGCTCCGGCGGCCGGACCGGGCCCGGGACCGTGATCCGGGCTGTGCTCCGGGGCGGGACTCGGTCCGGAGCACGGTCCGAAGCGCGATCCCGGACACGGCGGCTGCTAGGTTCCTGAAAGTGTGAGGAACAACGTGGAAGTCCTGCGCTACACCGCCTTCACCCACGATCCCGCGGGCGGCAACCCCGCCGGGATCGTCCTGGACGCCGCCGGTCTGACGGCCGAGGAGATGCTCGCCGTCGCCGCCGAGGTGGGCTACTCCGAGACCGCCTTCCTGACCGAACGCGACGACGAGAACCGCGTCTTCCGAGTCCGCTACTTCGCGCCCTCGGCGGAGGTCGACTTCTGCGGGCACGCCACGATAGCCACCGCGGTGGCCCTGGCCGAGCGGCTCGGGACCGGTCCGCTGGCCTTCCGCACCAACGCCGGAGAGATCGCGGTGGAGACCGGTGTCGAGGGGGAGACGCTGCTCGCCACCCTCACCAGCGTGCCCACCCGCTCCGCGCCGGTGGCGGAGGAGGCGCTGGACGAGGCGCTCGCCGCGCTGCGCTGGTCCCGCGACGAGCTGGACAAGGCGTTCCCGCCGCACGTCGCCTTCGGCGGGGTCCACCACCTCATGCTCGCCGCCGCCTCCCGCGAGCGGCTGGCGGACCTCCACTACGACTTCGAGGCGCTGCGGTCGGTCATGACCCGCCACGGCTGGACGACCGTGAACCTCTTCTGGCGGGAGAGCGACAGGCGCTACCACGCGCGCGACCCGTTCCCGGTGGGCGGTGTGGTCGAGGATCCGGCGACCGGGGCCGCGGCGGCGCCTTCGGCGGCTACCTCAGGGCCCTCGAGGACGGGGTGAAGGAGTTCACGATCATCCAGGGGGTGGACATGGGACGGCCCAGCGAACTGAAGGTCTCGATCGCCGAGCCCGACGGCCGCACCCGGGTGAGCGGCGGAGCCGTCGCGATGGAGGTCCCCTGACCGTCCGGCCCCCGGTCTCCCGGCTTGCCTCTGGACTCTGACCGTCCGGCCTCCGGTCTCCCGGTCTGCCTCTGGACTCTGACCATCGGGTCCCCGCCGTCCGGTCGTCTGGCCCCCGGTCTCCCGGATCGCTGATCCGAGGAGCGGGCACGGCGGCGCGTCCGATTCCTGCAAGACGGCTCCGGCCGCCGGGCGTACGGTCGGTGTCATGAAGACGCTGACGAACGACGCCCTGGCAGCGGCCAGGCGTTACCTGCTGCTCAACGCCCGGCTGATCGACCGGCTGAGGTGTGAGAGGCTGCTCGACGGCGGATCGGCGGACCGGGTGCTGGCCGTACTGCGGGGCTACCAGAACGCCGACGGCGGGTTCGGCAACGCCCTGGAGCCCGACCTGCGCGGTCCGGAGAGCCAGCCCGAGCCCGTCGAGGTGGCGTTCTGGATCCTCGACGAGCTGGACGCGTTCGACGACCCGATGGTGACCCGCGCCTGCGACCACCTGCTGACGGTCACCGCGACCGACGGAGGGGTGCCGTTCGTGCTGCCGAGCGTGCGCACCTCGCCCCGCGCGCCCTGGTGGGAGACCCCCGACGACCCGCCCGGCTCCCTGGTGCCGACCGCCTCCATCGCGGGCCTGCTGCACAAGCACAAGATCGAGCACCCGTGGCTCGGCCCGGCCACCGAGTTCACCTGGGCCGCCATCGGCAGGGCGAGCGAGCTCGAGCCCTACACCGCCCGCGCGGTCCTGCACTTCCTGGAGCACGCCCCGGACCGCGACCGCGCCCACGACGAGTTCACACGGCTCCGCGAGGCGATCCTGGCCACCGTCTCCCTCGACCCGGCGGCGGAGGGCGAGGCCCACTTCCCGCTGGACTTCGTCCCCGAGCCCGGCACCCTGCCGCTCTTCGGTGAGGAGGTGCTGGAGACGCACCTGGACGCGCTGATCGACCAGCAGGGCGCCGACGGCGGCTGGGCGCCGAACTTCCCGATGTGGGCGCCGATCGTCGCCCACGAGTGGGGCGGGTTCCTCACCGTGGCGCGGCTGAGGACGCTGAAGGCCTACGGCCGGTTGACGAGCTGACGCAGGGGCACGCCGGCCAGTCGCCGTACCTCGTTGGACATGTGCGACTGGTCGGCGTATCCGCTGGCCAGCGCCACCTCGGCCAGCCCGGTCCCGCGCCCGGCCAGCCGGAGCGCCCGCTGGAACCGGACGACCCGCTGCAGCGTCTTGGGACCGTACCCGAACGCCCGCACGCACCGCCGGTGCAGCTGCCGCTCGCTCAGCCCGAGGTCGCGGGCGACCTCCCCGACGCTCCGCCCGGTCCGCAGCGCCTCGGCGACCACCGGCGCGGCCGGGTCCGGCCCGGGCGTCGCGCGCAGCCGTACGGCCAGCGCCTCCTGGACGGTCCCGAGGACGTCCCGGACGCCCCGTCACCGGCGGTTCCGGCAGTCGCGATCGCGGCGGACACGGCCTCGGCGTCCAGCCGGGGCAGCCCGCCGAGGTCGGTCAGCGGCACCCGCAGATCCCGCAGCGCCTCGACCGGCACCCCGAACGCGTCGCCCACCGCGCCGGGCCGGAACCGGACCCCGGTGTAGCGGTCGCCCGGGGACATGGCGACCGGCATCGGCCCGGTGTCGGGCCCGGCCACGTGCGGCCCCCGGGGGCCCCAGATCAGGTCGACGCATCCGTCCGGCACGACCAGCCCGGTGCCGGCGGACGTCGCGACGCGCGTCCAGACGCAGACGAGCCGGTCGGCGAGAGCCGGGTCGGGGGCCCACTCGCGATACATGGCATCAGGGTACGGCGGAGGCCCCGGAGGGAGGGGAGGGCTCCGGCCCCGCAGGCGGGACGTCCCCGTCACCGGAGGAGACGCGATCGTGCTCCCCTTCGGCGGGGGGCGCTCCGGAGACGAGCGCCGCGGCCCACCCGCCGCGCGGGTCGGCGTCGATCAGCACGGCGCGGACCAGCAGGCTGAGCGGGATGGCCAGCAGGGCGCCCAGGGGGCCGAGCACGAAGGCCCAGACGATGAGGGACAGGAACGTCACGGTCGTGGACAGGCCGACCGCGTCGCCGAGGAATTTGGGCTGGATGAGCGACTGGACCACGAAGTTGATCGCGATGTAGGCGGCGATCACCAGGAGCATGGTCTCGAATCCGCCCTCCAGCAGGCCGAGCAGGGCGGGCGGAATGAGTCCGATGACGAAGCCGATGTTCGGGATGTAGTTGGTGATCAGAGCGAGGACGCCCCACAGGAGGGGGAGCGGGACGCTCAGCGCCCAGAGCGCGGCGGCGTCCAGCGCGGCGCAGACGAGGCCGAAGAGCGTGGAGACGACCAGGTAGCGGCGCGTCTTGTGGGCGAAGTCGTCGAGCGCGGCGACGAGCTTCGGCCGGGAGGCCGCGCCGTGGGCGAGGACCTTGGAGAAGGACCGCGCGTCCAGGCACATGGCGAGCAGCAGGACCACGATGAGGACCAGGCCGGAGAAGGCGCCGAGCAGTCCGGAGGCGAACCCCTGCACGAAGGTGAAGACCTTGCCCGGGTCGAACGACTTGATCGCCTGGTCGATCTGCCGGCCGCCGATCCCCAACCGAGCGGCGAAATCCCGCAGTTGGGCGACGATCTCACCGAACTGGTCGCCGTAGGTGGGGGCCAGGCCGGCCAGCTGCGCGACGGAGAGGGTCAGGACGGCCATCATGCCGAGCAGCACGACCAGCACGATGGCCAGCGGGACCGCGACCTGCAGCCATCCGGGGGCGCCGCGCGCGTCTAGCCGGGCTCGGACGGGGGAGACCGCCATGACGAGTACCAGGGCGAGGAGCACGGGGCCGAGGATGGAACCGACCGCCTTGACGCCGGCCAGCGTGACCACGGCGCCCGCCGTGCAGAGCAGCAAGACCAGTGGCCGGGGGAGCACTCGTTGATCTGTCACGCCCGGTACCTACCCCGAGGGCGGAGAACACGTCCCGGCCGGGGCGCGGATGATTTGACGGGGTCGTCGGCCGTACATATAGTTCACAGGCCCGAGGGGGTCGGCGGAGATCGCCGGGACCTCGGGAACCCCTCTGATCAGCTTCTTCCGGTGGGACGCGTGCGTCCCGGCGGAATCCGGTTCGACACGAACGGGATGTCGAGGTAAGTTAGAGGGGTTGCCCCGGAGACGGGGTGGT
>NZ_CDRNDK010000312.1:0-7845 GCF_977012225.1 Planomonospora algeriensis
GCCGGCCGGGGGCGGGGCGGTGCTGCCCCGGGGGACGAGCCGGGACGCCTCGTCCTCGAAGGCCGCGGCCTCCTCGCCGGCGATCAGCGCCAGCAGGGTCCGCGCGGCGCGGGCGCCGTAGGAGGGGATGTCGCGGGTCAGCGCGGTCAGCGCGGGCCGGACGACCCGGGAGAGCGGCGAGTCGTCCCACGCCACGACGGACAGGTCCCCCGGCACGTCGAGCCGCATCTCCTGGGCCACCGACAGGCCGGCCACGGCCATGATGTCGTTGTCGTAGACGATCGCGGTCGGCCGGGCGGGGGAGCTGACCAGGCGCCGGGTGGCCCGCGCGCCCTCCTCCCCGGTGTAGTCGGTGTGCGTGATGGTGTAGGCGGTCACGCCGAGGTCCTCGCAGGCGGCGATGAACGCCTGGTCGCGCAGGACGGTGTGGACCAGCTCGGGCAGCCCGGCGACCCGGGCGATCCTGCGGTGCCCGAGCGCGACGAGGTACTCGACGGCCTCGCGGACGGCGGCGGTGTCGTCGGACCAGACGGGCACCAGCGAGCCGGCCTCCGACGGGTGGCCGACCACCACGGCGGGCAGGCCGAGGTCCTCCAGCTCGGTGATGCGCGGGTCGGAGAAGCGCAGGTCGACCAGGATCACCCCGTCCACCCGGCGCTCGCCCCACCAGCGGCGGTAGACCTCCATCTCCTGCCCGGGGTCGGCCACCACCTGGAGCATCAGCGCGTAGGACCGGGCGGAGAGCTCGCCCTCGATCCCGCTGATCAGCTCCATGTAGAACGGCTCCATGCCCAGGATGCGGGCCGGGCGGCAGACGGTCAGGCCGATGCTGTTGGCCCGCGCGCCGTTGAGCGCCCGCGCCGCGCTGTTGGGCCGCCAGCCGATCTCCTCGGCGATGGCCTTGATGAGGGCGCGCTTCGCGTCGGACACCCCCGGGCGGTCGTTGAGCGCGTAGGAGACCGCCACTTTGGAGACGCCCGCCTGACGGGCGATGTCGGCGATCGTCGGTCGCTTCACCGAGCCCCCTGATTGAACCGGTTAGCCGCTGTGTCGAGCCGACCTTACAGCCTGGGCGCGCCTCCGGACGCCGCCGGTCCCCGTATCCGCGACGGGTTCCCGGGATCACCGAGCCGGTACCTGCGATATCGGCTGTTTCCCCAGGAGCGGGGGGCCATATCGACTCGGATGCCGCAGAGCCGTACATATCGAACGAGTCACGGCTATTGACGCCAGGGTTACGCGGAATTTACGTTCACCGTACTTATCCGGTTCAGTTAAGTCTGGCGGAGCGGGGCGCGAAAAGGCCGGTCGTACGGCCCGGCGCGCTGCGGAACGCCGACGACGGCCGGTTCGAGAACGGGGGCGTGGTTGCCCCGCAAGCATGGGAGCGCTCCCAGGTCCGGAGGGTCACGGCCCTCCGGACCTCTCTATCGGGGTCTGTGACGACGTTCGGACCTCCGCCGTACCGGCGGGGGAAGGAGAAACGCAATGCGAAACCGGATGCGGATCGTGGTTCCGCTCCTGGCGGCCGGCCTGGCCGCCGCCGCATGTTCGAGCGGAGGGTCCACGCCGGCTCCGCAGGGCTCTCAGGCGGGGAGCGCCCCCGCCGCGGCCCCGGGTGACAGCGGAGCGCTGCCCCGCAACGAGACGCTGTACACCAGCGGCACGCAGTGGGGCCCGCCGGCGAACTTCAACCCCCTGCGCGAGTGGGACTACGCCACCGGCACCGAGGGCCTGGTCTACGAGCACCTGTTCCACTTCGACGGCAACGCGGGCAAGCTGGTCCCGTGGCTGGCCCAGAGCGGCACCTGGGTCGACGACAAGACCTACGAGCTGAAGCTCCGCCAGGGCGTCACCTGGTCGGACGGCAAGCCGTTCACCGCCAAGGACGTCGCCTTCACCTTCGAGCTCGGCAAGATGGAGACGGTCCCCTACCACAACATCTGGGAGTGGCTGGAGAAGGCCGAGGCGGTCGACGACCAGACCGTGAAGTTCACCTTCTCCAAGGCCAACTACCAGGAGTGGGACTTCCAGATGTACAGCCGGGCCATCGTCCCGCAGCACGTCTGGCAGGGCCGCTCCGAGCAGGAGGTGCTGGACGGCAAGAACGAGAACCCGGTCGGCACCGGCGCCTACACCTACTCCAGGCACGACCAGGACCGCGTCGTCTGGCAGCGCCGCGACGACTGGTGGGGCAAGACCGCGCTCAACATGGAGCCCAAGCCGAAGTACATCGTCGACATCGTCAACTCCAGCAACGAGGTGGCGATGGGCCTGCTGCTGCAGAAGGGCATGGACCTCAGCAACAACTTCCTGCCCGGCGCGGCCAACCTGGTCAAGGGCAACTTCGGCATCACCACCTACTACCCCGAGCCGCCGTACATGCTCTCGGCCAACACCGCCTTCCTGGTGCTGAACACCAAGAAGAAGCCGATGGACGACCCGGCGTTCCGCAAGGCGCTTGCCAACTCGATCGACACCAAGAAGATCGTCGAGGGCGTCTACGGCAACCTGGTCAAGGCGGCCAGCCCCACCGGGCTGCTGCCCCAGTGGGAGCAGTACATCGACCAGCAGGTCGTCGCCGACAAGGGCTTCTCCTTCGACGTCGCCAAGGCCAAGAAGCTGCTGGCCGACGCCGGCTACAAGGACTCCGACGGCGACGGGTTCGTGGAGAACAAGGACGGCTCGAAGATCGAGCTGGACATCATCGTCCCGTCCGGCTGGACCGACTGGATGGAGTCGATCCGGGTCATCGCCGCCAGCGCCAAGGAGGCGGGGATCAACATCACCCCCGACTTCCCGGACTTCAACGCCCTGGTGGACAAGCGCAGCAAGGGCGACTTCGACCTGCTGATCAACAACGAGCGGCAGCTGTCGAACACCCCCTGGACGTACTACGACTACATGTTCCAGCTCCCGGTCCGAAAGACGCAGAACACCGTCAACTTCGGTCGGTACGAGAACAAGGAGATCTGGAAGCTCGTCCAGGAGCTCGACCAGGTCAAGACCGACGACGCCGAGGGCATGAAGCAGGTCATGTCCAAGATCCAGGCGATCCACCTGGACGAGATGCCGATCATCCCGCTCTGGTACAACGGCCTGTGGTCCCAGGTGAGCAACTCCTCCTGGACCAACTGGCCCTCCTCGGTCGGCGACACGCCCAAGACCCCGCCGACGATGTGGCGCAACTGGCTGGAGCTGGGCGGCTTCGAGACGCTCACGCAGATCAAGCCGGCCTCCTGACCGGATGAGCACCGGCCCCCTTCCCCCGCCGGGCGGCGCGGGGAGGGGGCCCTCTGGGAGGGTTCCCCTTGCGTCAATACTTCGGTCGGAAACTGCTGGTCTACGGCCTGACGTTCTTCGTCGCCGTCACGATCAACTGGATGGTCCCGCGCTTCATGCCCGGTGACCCGGTCTCGAGCATGGTGGCCCGGGCGGGTGTGAGCAACCCCGGCGCCGTGGAGACCATGCGCACCTACTACACCAACCTCTTCGGCTTCGACCAGCCGCTGTGGAAGCAGTACACGAACTTCTGGGCGGCTCTGTTCCAGGGTGACTTCGGCATCAGCATCTGGGTCTTCCCCACCCCGGTGAGCGAGGTCATCATGGGCGCGGTGCCGTACACCCTGGGACTGATGATCCCCTCGGTGCTGCTGAGCTGGGTCGTCGGCAACTGGGCCGGCGCCTTCGCCGCGCGGCGCAAGCTGCTGGACAACACGGTGCTGCCGGTCGGCTACGTCCTGACGGCCATGCCGTACATGTGGCTGGCGGTGCTGCTGGCCTGGGGGCTGGGGGTCGTGGCGGGGATCTTCCCGGTCGCAGGCGGCTACAGCTTCTCGCTGCAGCCCAGCCTGTCGTGGGAGTTCATCGCCGACCTGCTGCACCACTGGGTGCTGCCGTTCCTCTCGCTCTTCCTCGTGGCGCTCGGCGGGTGGGCGATCGGCATGCGCAACATGATCATCTATGAGCTGGAGTCGGACTACTCCACCTACCTGTCCGCGCTGGGGGCCCCGCAGCGGCTGATCCGCCGCTACGCCTTCCGCAACGCGGTGCTGCCCCAGATCACCGGCCTGGCCCTGCAGCTGGGCGTGCTGGTGGCGGGCGCCCTGGTCACCGAGATCGTCTTCTCCTACCCCGGCCTGGGCAGCCTCATCCTCAAGTCCATCCAGAACCAGGACTTCTTCCTGCTCCAGGGCACCTTCATGTTCATCGTCCTCGGCGTGCTGATCGCCAACTTCATCATCGACATCGTCTACGTCGTGGTCGATCCGCGGACGCGGGCCGGAATGGCGGGTGCGCAGGCATGACGGCGATCCAGGAGACCCCCGCCAAGGACGTCGCCGCGGGCGCCGGGGCGCGCCGCGAGGCGCTGTACTTCGCGGTGCGCAACGGCAAGCTGCTGGTCGGCTTCGGTATCGCGCTCCTGCTCTTCCTGCTCGGCTTCGCCGGCCCGCTGGTGCTGGACGCCGTCGACCCCAACGCGTACGGCACCAAGCCCATGTCGCCGCCCTCGGGCGAGCACTGGTTCGGCACGACGACGTTCGGCCAGGACGTGTTCTCGCAGTTCGTGTACGGCCTGCAGACCACCTTCATCGTGGGCGCGCTCGGCGGCGGCATCGCCGCGGTCATCGCGATGGCGGTCGGCTTCACCGCCGGCTACCGGGGCGGGCTGGTCGACGAGGTCCTCAACATGTTCACCAACATCGTCCTGGTCATCCCGACGCTGGCCGTGCTGCTGATCATCAACGCCTACCTGGGCGTGCGCAGCGTCCCCGCCCAGGCCCTGTTCATCGGGCTCACCTCCTGGCCCTGGGCGGCGCGGGCGATCCGGGCGCAGACGTTCTCACTGCGCACCCGGGACTTCGTGGCGCTGGCCAGGCTCAGCGGCTCGAGCACACGGAAGATCATCATGCGCGAGATCGCGCCGAACATGAGCTCTTACCTGTTCATGATGTTCATCCTGCTGTTCGGCGGCTCGATCCTGATCGCGTCCTCGCTCGACTTCATCGGGCTCGGCCCCACCGAGGGCGTCTCGCTCGGGCTGATGCTGCAGAACGCCAACCAGTGGAGCGCGATGCAGCTGGGCATGTGGTGGTGGTTCCTGCCCCCGGGCGCCGGGATCACCGCGATCGTCGGGGCCCTGTACGTGGCCAACGTCGGGCTCGACGAGGTCTTCAACCCGAAACTGAGGGAGACATGAGTCTGCGGGTCAGCGAGCTGAGGGTGTACTACCGGACCCTCAAGGGCGACGTGAAGGCGCTCGACGACGTCTCCTTCACGATGCGGGACGGGGAGATCCTCGGCCTGGCGGGGGAGTCGGGCTGCGGCAAGACGACCCTGGGCAAGAGCCTCATCCGGATGGACGGCCGGATGCGGCACATGGGCGGCACGGTGCAGCTCGACGGCCGGGAGCTGCCCATCGGCGACGACCGGCGGATGAACGAGTTCCGCTTCCACGAGGTCTCGCTCATCCCGCAGTACTCGATGAGCGCCATGAACCCGACCCGCAAGATCGGGAAGATGGTGGGCGAGCTGCTCAGGTCCCGGGGCGTCGCCCTGGACCGGGCCGAGCTGGAGTCCCGCCTCGACCTGGTCGAGCTGCCGCGCAAGGTGCTGGACAACTACCCCATCGAGTTGTCCGGCGGCATGAAGCAGCGGATGGTCATGGTCATCTCCACGCTGCTCAACCCGTCGCTGCTGATCGCCGACGAGGTCACCTCCGCGCTCGACGTGTCCACCCAGAAGGCGGTCGCCAAGGCCCTGATCGGCTTCCGCGACGCCGGGTTCGTCAAGAGCATGATCTTCGTCACCCACGACCTCGCACTCACGTCCCACATCGCCGACACGATCATGGTCATGTACGCGGGGAAACTCGCCGAGAAGGCGCCCGCCAAGGTGATGGTCACGGCGCCGCGCCACCCGTACACCAGGCTCCTGATCAACTCGCTGCCCGAGGTCGGCGTGCGCCACGCCGACAAGAAGCTGTCCGGCATCGCCGGCAGCCCGCCCTCGCTGCTCGACCCGCCGGCCGGCTGCCGCTTCCGGGCCCGCTGCCCGGTCGCCGGCGACGAGTGCGCGCAGGAACCGCCAGTGGTCGAGGTCGAGCCCGACCACTTCGTCGCGTGCTGGAAGGCATGATGCTGCAACTCGACAACGTCACGAAGGTCTACAAGGTCGGCGCGTTCGGCGGGAAGACCTTCGCCGCCGTGGACGGCGTGAGCTTCGACGTGCGCTCCGGCGAGGTCGTCTCCCTCATCGGGGAGAGCGGCAGCGGCAAGAGCACGATCGGCAAGATGATCCTCGGCCTCACCTCGATCACCACCGGCTCGATCACCGTCGACGGGGTGCCGGTCAAGGCCGCCAAGGAGTACTACCGGCACGTGCAGGGCGTCTTCCAGGACCCCTTCAGCTGCTACAACCCGGTGTTCAAGGCCGACCGCGTCTTCCAGCTGATCAAGGAGTCCTACTACCCGCAGGTCTCCGCCGCCGAGTGGGACGGGCGCGTGCGCTCGGCCGTCGAGGACGTCCGGCTCGACCCCGGCCAGGTCCTCGGCCGCTACCCCCACCAGCTCAGCGGCGGCCAGCTCCAGCGCCTGCTCATCGCGCGGGCGCTGCTGCTGGACATCAAGCTGCTGGTCGCCGACGAGATCACCAGCATGCTCGACGCCTCCACCCGCATCGACGTGCTCAACCTGCTGGCCGAGCTCAAGGAGCGCGGCCTCGGCGTGCTGTACGTGACCCACGACCTGTCGCTCGGCAACTACCTGGCCGAGCGCACCGTCGTGCTGCGCAACGGCACGGTGGTCGAGATGGGGCTGACCGACAAGGTCTTCGGCGATCCGCTGCATCCCTACACCCGCAAGCTGCTGGCCGCCGTGCCCCGGCTGAACGCCCCCTGGGAGGACGCCGCACCGACGGGCACCTGCCACTACCACGCGGGCGGGGCGTCCGGTGCGCTGTTCGAGGCGGAGGCGGGCCATTTCGTGGCGTGCGCCCGGCTCGACGGCTGCCCCCGATGACGGTCCCCGCGACGGTCCGGGTCCGGGTGACGTGACGGCCCCTGTGACGTCCCCTGTGACGGTTTGGGCGACGGTTCACGGGACGCCTCGCCCGGCGTCCCACGAGACACCGCGCGGGGCGTCCCCTGACGCCCCGCGCGGCCGCTAAGGAGAGATCTACTTGAGTTCGTACCGCCCGCTGCATGACGGCTGGACCCTCACGGCCGTCTCGCAGGACACCGGGGTGGCGGGCGTGACCGCGACCGTCCCCGGCTGCGTGCACACCGACCTGCTCGCCGCCGGGATCATCGACGACCCCTACCTGGACGACAACGAGAACCGGCTGGCCTGGATCGGCCGGACCGACTGGGTCTACCAGACCACCTTCGACTGGACCGGCGACGACCACGAGCGGACCGACCTGGTCTGCGAGGGCCTCGACACGGTCGCCACGGTGATCCTCAACGGCGTCCAGGTCGCGACCACCGCCAACCAGCACCGCTCCTACCGCTTCGCCGTACGGCACCTGCTGCGTGAGGGCGCCAACACCCTGACCGTGCGCTTCGACTCGGCCTACGCCTACGCCGAGGCGCAGCGGGCCGCCCTCGGCACGCGGCCGAGCCCGTACGACGAGCCGTACCAGTTCATCCGGAAGATGGCCTGCAACTTCGGCTGGGACTGGGGGCCGACCGTGGTCACCGCCGGGATCTGGCGGCCGATCGGGCTGGAGTCCTGGAGCGGCGCCCGGCTGGCCGAGGTGCGCCCGCTGGTGACGATGGACGGCGCCGACGGCGCCGACGGCAGGGTACGGGTGCACGTCCGCGTCGAGCGCGTCACCGAGGCGCCG
>NZ_CDRNDK010000313.1:0-7830 GCF_977012225.1 Planomonospora algeriensis
CTGCGGTTTCAGGGCCGAACGTGGCATGGATCGGCCCGGAGCTGCGGAACGCAGGAGGCCATGGCGAGGGCAAAACACCGCTACGTCATCCAGTACGCCGAGACCGCGTTGCGAGGCGCCCGGGGCCATCTGAGTCCCGCCCTGGTCACCGACCTGCACACGCTCCAGGCGAAGGCGTACGCGCGGATGGGAGACCGGGCGAGCTGCCACGCGCATCTGCGCCGGTCAGAGAGCGCCGCCGCGCAGATCCATCACGACGATGAGCCCCCCTGAGACCGGAGCCGATGCCCTGCGTCCCTTCGACGCCCGCGTGGTCAAGGAGTTTCTGACGCGTGCCCACCGGCAGGCGCGCGTGCCCTTGTAGCGTGGGGCCGAGACCAGGTCACCACACCAGGAGCACGCCGCATGCGCTGGCAGGTCCACTCCGAAGAACCCCTCTACACCGACCCGTGGCTCGATGTCCGGGTGGCGGACGTGGAGCTTCCCGACGGCAGGCACCTCGACCACCGTCTCATCCGGACCGCCCCGGGAGCCGGAGCCGTCGTCACCGACCCTCAGCGCCGGGTCCTGCTGATCTGGCGGCACCGCTTCATCACCGACTCGTGGGGATGGGAGATCCCCATCGGGAAGATCGACGACGGTGAGGGACCGATGGCGGCGGCGGCACGCGAGGTGGAGGAGGAGACCGGCTGGCGTCCCGGGTCGCTGCGCCCGTTGCTGCGCGTCCAGCCGACCAACGGCATCTCCGACTCCGTCCACCACATCTTCCGCGCTGACAGCGCCACCCACATCGGTCCGCCGACCGAAGCATGGGAAGCCGAGCGCATCGAATGGGTCCCGCTCGCCGACATCCGCGATCTGGTCGGCAAAGGCGACATCGTCAGCGGCACCAGCATGGCCGCCCTGCTGTACGTCCTCACCGAGCCGTAGAACGTGAACCATCCCGACAGCAGTACCTTTTCAAGAACCCCGGCGGCTACTGCGGCACCGGCGGCACCGGGGTCGCGTGCCCGGTGGGCCTGACCTCCGGCGAGGCCTGACGGACAAGCCTTCTCGTATGACATCGTCTGCGATCGACGGCCTGCGGCGACCTGGCGGTCCGCCTGGGCATCGGTGATGCTGTGACGTGTGGAGTACGTGTCCAGAGTGCCGCGACCGCCGCTGGACGGGCTGGTCGACGACCTCTACTACCTGGAGGGTGCGCCGCCGTACGCCCGGCTGACGCTGCCGCCGATGCCGGCGGCGTTGCTCATCGTCAACCTCGGGGCGCCGTTCCGCATCCGCGCCGGCACCGACATCGAGACGGCCGAGTACGCCGACGGCTGCGTGGTCACCACACCCACCCGCGCCTTCGAGTTCGGCTATCCGCCGGGGACCCGGTCCGTCGGCGTGCACTTCAAGCCGTGGGGGCCGGCGCCGTTCCTGCCGATGCCCGCGGCCGAGCTGTGCGACCGGCCAGTGACGGTGGAGCAGGTCTGGGGCCGGCCCGCCGTTGTCGAGCTGCGAGACCGGCTGGCCACGGCGGACGGACCGCACGAGATGCTGACGCTGCTCGAGCAGGAGCTGATGCGGCGGCTGCGCGAGACCGCCGGCCTGGGGCTGGTCCGCCGTACGAGCAGCGTCATCGCGGCGACCGGCGGGTCGGTGGCGATCGGCGACCTGAGCGCGGCAGCCGGTGTCAGCAGCACTCATCTGGCACAGCGGTTCAAGGAGCTCATCGGCGTCACGCCGAAGCGGCTGGCCCGCACCCACCGCTTCGCCGCCACCGTGTTCGCGATCGATCCCGCCGGACCGATCGACTGGGGCGATCTCGCCGGTGGCGCAGGCTACTTCGACCAGGCCCACTTCGGCCACGAGTTCCGGGCGTTCACCGGGCTCACGCCGACGCGGTACGTCGAGGTCCGGCGGCGGTTCCTGCGCGAACACCCCGGCCACGCGCTGGACGGCTGGCCGCTGCCGGCCGATTGATTTTTTACAAGACCGGCAGCGCACGCCACGCTAATTTGGGGCACCCCGAAGCAGAGGAGAGCCCCGTGGGCAAGGTGGTCATGTACGGCTCGGTGTCGGTGGACGGCTTCATCGCGGACGAGAACGACCGGCCCGGACCGCTGTTCGACTGGTTGTCCGGCGGTGACGTCCCGTTGGATGAGAGCGGTGAGCTGAAGGTGTCACAGACCTCCTACGACTACACCCGGGCGTACTGGGACCAGATCGGGGTCACGATCGTCGGCCGCCACGTCTTCGACCTGACGGACGGCTGGGACGGGAAGCCGCCGGGCGGGATCGACCACGTGGTCGTCGTGACGCACCGGCCGATGCCTGAGGGCTGGGACCCCGAGGCGCCGTTCCACTTCGTCGACGGTGTCGAGGCGGCGATGGCCAGGGCGCAGGAGCTCGCGGGCGACCGTACGGTCGAGGTCGCCGCCGGTGACGTCGGCGGCCAGATGCTGGCCGCGGGGCTCGTCGACGAGGTGCGCATGGACGTCGTACCCGTTGTGTTCGGCTCCGGCAAGCGCTACTTCGGGCCGGTCGACGCGCAGCACCTGTTGGAGGACCCTGATGCGGTGATCCAGGGCGACCGGGTGCTCCACCTGCGCTATCGGGTGCGCCGGTGATCGATCCGAGCGGGATCGTTGCTCATGTCAGGGGCTGATGTCCCGCTGGGGGAGCGCTCGGGCCGGGAGATCTTTCCGGTGGGTCGTATCGATCCTGCCGAAGACGATCGCCGTCAACGGCAACCCGCGAACCGCTGCATGGTTTCGGCGAGCCCTTCCCAGTGCGTGTACGCCTCAGGATCGAGCACCTCATCCTGGGGGCGTGACCGGACCAGGCCCATCAGAGGCTCGAAACCGAGGGCGCGGTAGCCGTCCCGGACGTCGCAGGCGAGATCGTCCGAGAACAGCGCGGGACCCCAGGCGCCCATCCACTGTCTCCGTTCCTCCGTATAGAAGATCAACGTATCCCGTTCGCCGACCGGCTCGGCAGGTCATGGCGGGGGCAGGATCCGACGCGGTGCCATAAGGCGTCCTACCGGCACGTCTTCGTCTCGGGAGAGCAGTGCTCGACCTCGGGATAACGGGGCGACGGCTTGTCCAGCAGGGGCTGGGATCTCTTGCGCAGGTGCAGGTCGAAGAAGGCCGCGACGTATCTGCGGGTGATGTCCATGGCGCGGGCACCGGGTATGCCGGCGCCGGTGTCGATGCCGAGCTGGTCGGCCAGCACGCCCAGGTCGGTGAAGGACGTGTGCTCCGCCCCGGTCACCAGGAGCCAGCGCTTCCAGCCGGTCAGCTGCTTCCAGTCGCGCTCCCAGGTGGCGGCCGCGTCTCCCTCGCCCGGGGTGTAGGCGGCCGACCTGCCCAGGAACAGGAACGGCCGTGCCAGCCCCCTGGCCGGGATCCGGACCTCCGTGGTGCCGTCGACGTCCGCACCGGCGCGTATCCGGGAGTCCCCGAGCATGGCCGCGATGGCGCTCGCTCCTCCGACGGAGTGACCCGCCATCGCGATCCTGGACGGGTCGATCAGGCGGGCGCCCTTCCACCTCGGCCGGGCCCCGGTCAGCCGGTCGAGCACGAAGGAGACGTCGGCCGCCCGGCTCTTCGCCAGCTTCCCCCACCACGCCGGATCCTTCTCGATCCCACAGGTGACGCAGGTGGCCACCCGCCCGTCGGGGAAGGTGGTGGCGACGTTCTCGTAGGTGTGGTCGATCGCGGCCACCATGTAGCCTCGGCTGGCCAGATCCTCGGCCAGCGCCGTGAGTTCGCTCCGGGGTTTGGTGTGGCCCGGGGAGAGCACGACGAGGGGAAGACCGCGCCTGCGGCCTGCCGGGCCGGCGTCGGTGAAGGCGTTGGTCCGCGTCCTGCTCAGCGTGTCGACCGGAACGCCGGTGATCCCTCCGCTCTTCAGAAGCAGCTCGGACTCCTTGGGCGTCATGTACGGGGCCCGCTCGCGGCCTGGCGACTCGGCGGGGTACCACAGGGTGGCCATGAGCTCCCGGGCTTTCACCGAGGGGACCCAGGGGTCGGGGCGGGAGGTGTCTTTCAGGTACAGGGACGTGGTGCCGACCGGATGCCGACCGGTCGGCTCGGGCAGGTGGGGCGTGCCGATCGACGTCGGCGAAAGGCCGGCCGCGGCAGGCGCGGACGCGTACGAGGCGGCCTCGGACCGGGCGGACACGGACCGGGCGGACACGGCCGGCGTGGTCGCCACGGATGCGAGCAGCCCGGCGGCGATCACACCGAAGCACAGGCTCCGGCCCCTTCCGCTTCGAGAGGAGCCCCGGCCGGTGGCGGCCGCGCTTCCCACTGCGGTGTGTGCCGGTGTGCCCGCGCCGCCGTACCGCCCGTCCGTGTCCGCCGTCTCCGCCACATGACCCATCAGATCCAGCGAGGGGGCTGCCGGGTTCGCCCGGCAGGGGAATCGCTTCCTTGTTACAGTTCTTCTGCTTGAAACGGACAGGGCTTGTCCGTCGCCTACCTCGGCAGAGGAAAGCGAGAAGCTGCTCCCTTCAGGGAGTGGAGGAGTCACGAACGTGCCCGTCCTTCCGGTTGAAACGGCCGCCTCGCCGGAGAAGTCCTGCGGGGCTGATGGCGGGGACAAGGCTAGAAGCGGCCGACGCCCGCACGCGTCGGCCGTCGTGCCGGTATCGGGCCCCTCCGGGGGATGATCCGCCCGCGGTGTCATCCTCGCGATGTACTCCCGGCGGACACCGCCGTGGGCACTGAAGACGATGTGCGGTGGATCGCGCGAACGCGAAAATATGTCGGTGGCAGCAGACGAACGACGGCTCTGGCGGCAGTACGTGCAGGACGTACTGCGGCCGGAACCGCGAACCGCCCGTCCGTCTCGAAGGGCTCTCGTCGCCGACGGGCTGCTCGCGATCTTCTTGACCGTCGTCGCGCTGATGGCGGCGGAGGGACTGCAGGGTCCGGTCCATCGCGTCGACGTGCAACCGCGTCCTCTGATCGAGCTGCTGCGGCTGCCGCAGCCTCCGGCGGCTCCGTCCCTCCCGGCGGTTCCGTCTCCTCCGGCGCTACCGGACGGGGGCATCGGCGTTCAGTCGGCCGCCCCGGAGCGGATCCATCCGCCGTCCGGCGCCGTCCCCGAGGAGTACGAGCCACCCGTGCTCCTGGTCGCGCTGACCGCCCTGCCGCTGGCGGCCCGGCGCAGGTATCCGCTCGCGACCTTCTGGGTGGTGGCGTCCGCGGTGCTGGCCATGGACGGCGGTGAGACGTGGATCACCGTACTGGCCTGCTTCATCGCCGGCTACAGCGCCGTCGTCCACAGCCGCAACCGGGTGCCCGCGGCGGCCGGTCTCCTGCTGGCGGCCGTGCTCGCCGGCGTCGTGGACCGGGACGTCGCGTCCGGTCTTCCCGGTCTCCCCGGTTGGCTGGGGCCCTACGTGGTCCTGCTGAGCGCCGGGGTCTGCGCGAGCGTCGTCCGGTTCCTGCGGCGGAGCCGGGACCGGCTCACCGAACTCCAGCGGGCGCAGGAGGACGCCATGCGGAGGGCGGTCGAGGCCGAGCGCTCCCGGATCGCCGCCGAGCTGCATGACGTGGTGACCCACAATGTGAGTGTGATGGTGATCCAGGCGGGTGCGGCGCGCAAAGTGATGGACGCCGAGCCGGAACTGTCCAAGCAGGCCCTGCTCGCGATCGAAAGCAGCGGCCGGGCCGCCATGGCCGAGCTGCGCAACGTCATGGACTGCTCGCAGGACCGGAGGACGGCCGCGTGGACGGCCGGGGCGACGGGCTCGAACCGCAACCCGGCCTCGACCAGCTCGGCGGCCTCGTCGAGCGGGTGCGCGCCGCGGGGGTGCCGGTGGACATCGCGCTCTCGCCGCTGGACCCCTTGCCCGACGGGGTCGGCCTCACTGTCTACCGCGTCGTGCAGGAGGGCCTGACCAACACGATGAAGCACGCGGCCGGCGCGACGGCGTCCGTCGCGATCGGCCGCAACGGCGGCTGGCTGGAGATCGAGGTCACCGACGCCGGCGGCGCGCCGGGCCCCCAGGCGCGGACCGGCAACGGCCGCGGGTTGATCGGCTTACGTGAGCGGCTGGCCGTCTACGGCGGCACCCTGGCCGCCGGGCCCGTGGCGGGGGGCGGTTATCGGATCATGGCCCGTATTCCGTGGGCCGCCGCATGAGCGAGCCGGTGCGCGCTGTCATCGCCGACGACCAGGCGCTGGTCCGTACCGGGTTCCGGATGATCCTCTCCGTCGACGGCATCGAGGTGGCGGCGGAGGCGGCCGACGGGGTCGAAGCGGTCGCCGCCGTACGGAGCACCAGGCCGGACGTCGTGCTCATGGACATCCGGATGCCGCGGATGGACGGCATCGAAGCCACCCGCCAGATCATGAGCGGCGGAGCGGACGAGACCCGCGTCATCATCCTGACCACTTACGATCTCGACCATTACGTCTACGCCGCCCTCACCGCCGGCGCCAGTGGCTTCCTGCTCAAAGACGTCAGCCCCGAGCACCTGGTGGCCGCGGTACGTCTGGTGCGCTCCGGCGACGCCCTGCTCTCACCCACCATCACACGCCGCCTCGTCGAGCGTTTCGCACCCCGGGACGAGGCGAAGGCCGGTCTCCACCGGGATCTGTCCGGACTGACGCCACGGGAACTGGAGGTGCTGCGCCTGCTCGCCACCGGCCTGAGCAACGCCGAACTCGCCGACCGGCTGACTCTCAGCGCGACGACGGTGAAGACCCACGTCGCCCGCATCCTGTCCAAACTCGGCCTCCGCGACCGCGTCCAGGCCGTCGTGCTCGCCTACGAAACCGGACTGATCTCCCCGGGCGGCCCATCGGCCACCGGTTGACCGGCCCCGCCGGCCGGGGTGTCCGGTTCCGGACGGGCGGGGAGGATCTGCTGTCTGAAGCGAGCCGTTAAAACCAGCGATATCTCTTCAAGAACCCCGGCGGCTACTGCGGTATCGGCGGCACCGGCCTCCTGCCCGGTCGACCTCACGGCCGGTGGCGCGTAGAACGTGTAGCGGCCGGTCCTCGCGAGGGCGAGGGCCGGTATTTTGCTACTTCAAGTAGTAAACTGAGCTCATGAGCATGCCAGAGCGAGACTTCGCCCCGGGAGACGGTCCGGCGGCCAAGGTCAGTGTGTCTCTGAGAACGGGCAACATCCGTGCCGTCCGAGAGCGAGTCGGGGCCCGCGGATTTTCCGCCTACGTTGATGCCGCTGTGGAGCGACAGATCGAACGGGACCTCCTGGAGGAGGCCCTGCAGGCGAACGAGGCCGCTTCCGGGCCGATCCCGCAGTCCTTGCGCGACGAGGCGGCGGAATTGTTCCGCCGGGTCAGATCCGCGCCCGAACTCCAGGAGGACGGATGGCGCGCACACGAAGCCGGTTGAGTGCGGGCACCGTCGTTCTCGATTGCGAGGGGCTCGTGAAGTGGTGCGAGGCGGACCAGCGGGTGACCGCGTTCGTGAGGGAGGCGCAGGACAACGACTTCCGGGTCGTGGTCAGCGCCATGACACCGATCGAGGCGCAGGACGTCCGCGTCAGAAGCGATCGCCTCAGATGGCACCTGTCCCGGCTGAAGATCGAGCCGGTGACCGAGGGCATCTCGTCGCGAGCCGTCGAGCTGCTTCGGGACGCCGGCCTGCACGGTCACAAGTACGCCATCGACGCCGTGGTCGCGGCCACCGCCCTGTGCTCGGCGCGTCCTGCCGTCGTTCTCACGTCTGACGAGGACGACATGGGCAAACTGTGCGGGAAAGCAGTGCAGGTGGTCCCTGTCTGAGACGGTTCGAGGGCCGAGGCCGGGGTTCCGCAGTTGATGTAGCGGGATAGTCCGCGAATCTGGGGATTGACGT
>NZ_CDRNDK010000314.1:0-7792 GCF_977012225.1 Planomonospora algeriensis
TTCGCGGCCTTCGTGTCCGGGGTGCGCGACGACGTCCGCCCGCTCGGCGGCAGGCTGACCGTGCTCGCCGCGCCGCCGGAGCTCGCCCGGCGGGTGGACCCCTGGGGTCCGGTCGGGGCGCTCCCGCTGATGCGGCGGGTCAAGGAACGGTTCGACCCCGGCCGGAGGATGTCCCCCGGCCGACTGGCGGAAGGCCTCTGACGTGGACCCCGAGATCGACCCCCGCATCGAGCCCCGCATCGAGCCCGGCATCGACCCCGGGCTGATCGGCGACTGCGTGCACTGCGGGTTCTGCCTGCCGGCCTGTCCCACCTACGTCCTGTGGGGCGAGGAGATGGACTCCCCCCGCGGCCGGATCCACCTGATGGGCCAGCACGTGGCGGGCACCCCGGTGACCGGGGAGATGGCCGGGCACTTCGACGCCTGCCTGGGCTGCATGGCCTGCGTGACGGCCTGTCCGTCCGGGGTGCGCTACGACAGGCTGATCGAGCAGACCCGGGCGGTGGTGGAGCGCGAGCACGTCCGCGCGCCCGCCGACCGGGCGGTGCGCGAGCTGGTCCTCCGGTTGTTCCCCTATCCCCGGCGGCTGCGGGCGATGCGGCTGCCGCTGCGGCTGGGCGCCGGTCTGCGGCGCAGGATCGCGCCGGCGCTGGAGCGGGTCAGCCCATCCCTGGCCGCGATGGCCGACCTCGCCCCCGACCCGGTACGGCACCGGCGGCGTGCCGCGCCGGGGTCCGGGCGGTCGGCGGGCGCCGGGCCACGGTCGGCCTGCTCACCGGATGCGTGCAGGGGGAGTTCTTTCCCCAGGTCAACGCGGCCACGGCCCGGGTGCTGGCGATGGAGGGCTGCGAGGTGGTGATCCCGCCCGCCCAGGGCTGCTGCGGCGCCCTGTCACTGCACTCCGGCCGCCCCGGTCAGGCCGCGCGGTTCGCCCGGCGGACGATCGCCGCCTTCGAGCGGGCGGGCGTGGACACGGTCGTGGTCAACGCGGCCGGGTGCGGCTCGACGATGAAGGAGTACGCCGACCTCCTCGACGGCGAGTGGGCCGCCCGGGCCGCCGCGATCAGGGTCGCGGACCTGGCCGAGTACCTCGTCGAGCTGGGGCCGGTCGCCACCAGGCACCCGCTCCCGCTGACGGTGGCCTACCACGACGCCTGCCACCTGGCCCACGCCCAGGGCGTACGGTCCCAGCCGCGCGAGCTGCTGGCCGCGATCCCCGGCCTGGAACTGCGGGAGATCGCCGAGTCGTCGATCTGCTGCGGCTCCGCCGGGACCTACAACCTCCTCCAGCCGGAGGCCGCCCGCGCGCTCGGCGACCGCAAGGCCGGGCACGTGCTCGCCACCGGGGCCGACCTGCTGGTCTCGGCCAACCCCGGCTGCACCATGCAGATCACCGCGGCGATCCGCCGCTCCGGCGCGACCCCGGTCCCGGTGGCCCACACCGCCCAGGTCCTGGACGCCTCCCTGCGCGCCCTGCGGGAGATCGGGTGAGCGGGCGAGCCGACGGGCGCACGACCCGTGGAGGAGAAGACGTGAGCGGGCGGACCAGTGGGCGCGGCGCCGGCCGCGAGACCGGGACGGGCGGCGCCATGGGCACGGTGCAGTCCGTCGACCGGGCGCTGGACCTGCTGGAGGCGCTCGCCGCCAAGGGCGGCGAGGCCGGGATCTCCGAGCTGTCCGCCGCGACGGGCCTGCCGTACGGGACCATCCACCGGCTGCTGCGCACGCTGCTGGCCCGGGGGTACGTGCGCCAGGAGTCCGACCGGCGCTACGCGCTGGGCGGGACGCTGGTACGGCTCGGCGGGGTGGCCGAGCGCATGGTGGGCGCGTGGGCGCAGCCGTACCTGGAGAAGATGGTCGCGCTGTCCGGCGAGACCGCGAACCTGGCGGTGCTGGAGGGCGACTTCATCGTCTACGTCGCGCAGGTGCCCTCCCCCCGGCGGCTGCGGATGTTCGCCGAGGTGGGCAGGCGGGTGCTGCCGCACAGCACGGCGGTGGGCAAGGTGCTGCTGGCCGACCGGCCGACCGGTGAGGTGGCCGCGCTCGTCGAGCGGACCGGCATGCCCCGGCGCACCGCCAACACCATCACCGACCTGCCCGGCATGCTCGCCGAACTGGAGCGGGTCCGCGCCCGGGGGTACGCGATGGACCTGGGCGAGGAGGAGCTGGGCGTGCACTGCCTGGCCGTAGGGGTGCACGACGGCTCCCGGACGGTGGCCGCGATATCGGTCTCCGGTCCGGCCGAGCGCATCGAGACGCTCGACCGGGAGGAGCTCGCCGAGGGCATGCGGCGGATCGCGGGCGACTTCGGCGCCGAGCTCGGCGGTTCCCTGTAGGACCGCCCGCCGGCGGGTCCGCGTTGACGGATGCCGGGGCGGGAGGAAGGGTCCGTGTAGGACGCGTCGCCGGGGCCCGCGCCGCGGATCCCGGCGGCACGCCACCCGGGGAACCGGAAGCCGCAGAGCCGGGGATCCGGCGGTCCCCGGCGGCGCCCCGCCCGCCGCGCGCCGAGCGAACGGAGACACCCCATGTCCGCTCCAACCGACCCCACCGCCCCCGCTCCCTCCCCCGGCACGGCCGTGCCGGAGCAGCACCTGAGCCGGGAGGCCCCCACGCCGGAGACCGGGACCGCCAGACGGGAGTCCTGGACCACCGGACCGGGCCCCGGGACGGCCGGACAGGAGACCGCGGCCGCCGGGCAGGAGGCGCCGCTGACGCGGGGGCGCTACCGGAGCGGGGGCCCGGGCCACCTGCTGGAGCTGCGCGTGGACGTCGACGGCGTCCGCCCGCAGCACCGGGTCAGCGGTGACTTCTTCACCACCGCCGGGGAAACGGTCTCCTACACCGGCTCCTTCATCGTGGACTCCCCCGCCGTCGACGTCTCCGGCGGCCAGGTGACGATCACCGGCACGGGCGCCTTCACCTTCGCCGCGGCGGCCTCGCAGGTGCGGGTGAGCATCCCGCTCCGCCCGGCCCCCGAGCCGCCGGGCGAGGCGACCGTGCGCTTCTCCACGCCCGGCGGCAGGCCCGGCGCCGCCTACCTGTGCCCCTTCGTCTCGCCGTACTTCCGCAGCGTGCTGCTGGAGCAGGACTCGGTGGCCGGCACGGTGCCGTTCACCTCCTACGACACCGCCTCGCTGCCCGGTCCCGCGGCCGGTCCGCCGCGCGAGCTGACGATCGCGCGGGCCTACGCGGAGGCCGGCATCGAGCTGCAGCTGTCGGCCGCCGCGGACGTCATCGCGACCGGCGCCGCCGGGACCGACCTGGTCTGGGACGACGCCGAGCTGCACAACGCGATGGTGCGGCACTTCAGCCTGCACGCCGACGCGCCGCAGTGGAGGGTGTGGATGCTCCTGGCCGGCGCGCACACCGGCGGCTACCGGGGGATCATGTTCGACTACGCGGGCGCCTGCCAGCGCCAGGGCGCCGCGGTCTTCCACGACGCCGTCAAGGGCTCGACCCCGCAGGCGCTGCGCGCCCAGCTCCGCACCTACGTGCACGAGCTCGGCCACGCCTTCAACCTGCTGCACTCCTGGCAGAAGCACCTGGCCGACCCGCCCCGGCCGCTCGGCCCCAACAACGGCTTCGCCGACCTGAGCTGGATGAACTACGTCCAGCACTACCGGCCCTTGTCCGGGGCCGGCGGCGAGGCCGCCTACTGGGCCGCCTTCCCCTTCCAGTTCACCGACGACGAGCTGGTCCACCTCCGGCACGGCCACCACCGCGATGTGATCATGGGGGCGAACCCCTTCGGGCGGGGCGCCGCCGAGATCGCCCCGGAGCTCTTCGACGAGCCGGTCGAGGACCGCTCGGGACTGGCTCTGGAGCTGCGCGCCAAGGATGCCTTCGAGTTCGGCGAGCCGGTGGTCGTGGAGCTCAAGCTCCGCACCACCGACCTGCGCGGCCGTACCACGCACGGCCACCTCCACCCGGCCACCGACTTCACGCACATCGCGATCACCCGGCCCTCCGGCCGGACCGTGCTCTACCGGCCGGTGATGCGCCACTGCGTGGACGACGCCGCCGAGGTGCGGCTCGACGCGGACGACCCGGCGATCTACCGCAGCGCCTACATCGGGCACGGCGCCGACGGGCACTACTTCTCCGAGCCCGGCGAGTACCGCCTCCGGGCGCAGTACCTCGCCGCGGACGGGTCGCGGATCGTCTCCCCGGTGCTGTCCGTCCGGGTCCGCCACCCCGTCGCCCGGGCCGACCAGGAGGTCGCCGAGCTGATGCTGGGCGAGCAGGCCGGCACGCTGCTGTCCCTGCTCGGCTCCGACTCCCCGGCCCTCTCCGCCGGCAACGACGCCCTGTGCGAGGTCATCACCCGGTACGGCGGGCATCCCCTGGCGGTGTACGCGCGCATGGTGCGGGGCGTCAACGCCGAGCGGGACTTCAAGGACCTCGCGGCACGCAGCCGCCGGCTGACGATCCGCCCGCCGGACACCGAGGAGAGCATCCGGCAGCTGTCCGCGGTGGCGGAGGCCTCGGCGGGCGACGGCGGCGTCGACAACATCACCCTCAACATGGTGATGCGCCGCCTCGCCTCCGCCCAGGCGAAGAAGGGTGACCTGGAACGGGCCTCCGGCACGCTCGACCGGATGGTCCGCACCTTCGAGGCCAAGCACCTGCGACCCGCCGTCCTGGAGCGGATCCGCCGCCAGGCCGAGGCCGCCAAGGAGGACCTCACCGCCGAGACCGACCTGCGCGAGCGGGAGCCGGACGGGCCGGACCGGCAGGGATCCGACTAGACAGGGCCGGACCGGACGGGATCGGCCCAGACGGGATCGGGCTGCCCGGGGCCCTTCCCCGCACCCATCGGCACTTCCTTCGTGCCTGCTTTACCCGCAGCGGATCATATTGCTCCCGTTCTGCGGATCCCAAGGGTGCTTTGGGAACCGGATAGCGTCCAGTGGCGGAGTAGGGGGTGAGGGCGCGGACGCGCCCCGGGAAAGGACCCCTTTCACATGACTGGACGAAACGGGTGATGGCGCTGGCGCTCTTCCAGCGGGCCGGAGCACCCGTCCCGCCCTCCGCCGCCCCCGGATCCGGCGAGCCCGGCGGGACCGCCTCCGACGCGGCGCTGATCGAAGGTTCGTTGGCCGATCCCGACGGGTTCGCCGGGCTCTTCGACCGGCACGCCGACGAGATCCACCGGTACGCCGCCCGGCGGCTGGACGACGCCTCCATGGCCGATGACGTGACCGCGGAGACGTTCCTGGTCGCCTTCCGCAAACGCGCCCGGTACGACCTGTCCAGAGCCGACGCCCGGCCCTGGCTGTACGGCATCGCCTCGAACCTGATCTCCGGCCACCGCAGGGCCGAGACCCGCAGGCTCAAGGCGCTCGCCCGCTCCTTCCGGCACGCCCCGGAGCAGGCGGCCGGTTTCGAGGAGCGCAGCGCGGAACGCGTGACCGCCGACCGGCTCCGGCCCGCCCTGGCCGCCGCGCTGGCCCGGCTGAGCTCCGCCGAACGCGATCTGCTGCTGCTGGTCGCCTGGGCCGAGCTGACCTACGAGGAGGCCGCTGAAGCCCTCGGCATCCCGGTCGGGACCGTGCGCTCACGGCTCTCCCGGACCCGGACCAAGATCCGCCGTTTCCTGGACTCCCTGGAGCCGCACGCATGAACGAGGACGAGATCCAGCTGGTGGCCCGCATCCGGCCGGACGCGGCGCCGTACGACCCGGAGGCGAAGGCCGCGGCCCGGCGGGGGCTGGCCGCGGCGTCCGCCGCACGCACACCCGTGCGCTCCCTGTGGCGCAGGCCCTGGGTGGCGCTGCCGGCCGGAGCGCTGGCGGTGGCGGTGGGCATCGCCGCCACCGTGCTGGCCGGCCGTACGGGCCCGGAGCGCGGCCCGGTGCAGGAGGTCGTGGTGGCGCTGCCGCGGCTCGCTCCCATGTCGGCGAGCGAGGTGCTGGGCAGGGCCGCGCGCGCCGCCGCCCGGACCGATCTGGAACCGCGTGACGACCAGTTCGTCAAGGTCGAGTCGGAGACCATGTACGGCGCCTTCAGCGAGGACTCCCGGTACCTCTACCGGACGAAGCGGGTGATCTGGCAGTCCACCGACGGGACCAGGGAGGGCTCGCTCCGGATCGAGCACCTGGAGCCGAGGGCCTATCCCGGCTGGCCGATCCCGGAGAGCGCCTACGACGAGGTCGGCACCGTCGACCTGCACCGGCTCCCGGTCTGCGATCCGGTCCCCGACCACCTGCGCACCGACCACGCGGCGGTCAAGCGGCTGCCGGCCGACGCCGAGGGGATGCGCGCCCACCTCTACACCGGGGACCGGGGCGGCAACTCCAGGGACGAGGCCGCCTGGACGCGGGTGGGCGACCTGCTGCGCGAGAACTACGTGCCCGCCGCGCAGCGGGCCGCGCTGTTCGAGGCGGCGGCGACGATCCCCGGGGTGGACGCCGTCGGCGACGCCGAGGACGCCGCGGGCCGCAAGGGCATCGCCGTGGGCCGGGTCGGGCCGGACGGCGTCCGCGAGGACCTCATCTTCCATCCGGAGACCTACGAACTGCTGGGCGAGCGCGGCATCGTGGTGGACGAAAAGCTGGCCGAGTCCCCCGCGGGCAGCCTGGTCGCCTCCACCGCGGAGCTCTCCGTCTCCGTGACCGACGAGGCCCCCGAGATCGACGACGAGAGGGCCGGCTGCATGTGAGATGACCGGGATCTCACCCGGTGCCTACCAGGCCATCGTCGCACCGGGTGATCGCGGCCCCGCCCGCCGGGCCTTCGGCGGGCGGGATCGGGCCCGCGTGGGGACGACTCGCCGGTCCACGAGGCGGCGCCGCCGAAGATACGCCGACGAGACCGTACCGGCGAGGCGGTGCCGCGCGCCGACGGGTCGTCCCTGGACGGGCCCACCGCAGGAGCGGGCGGCGACGGAGGTCCGGCGGCTCCGCCGAAGTTTTTAACGAAGGCCCGGCGCTCCCGCACCGTCGTCCGGGAAGGCATGATCCATGAGACAGCGCAGCATGTTCGCCAGGATCGCCCTCACCGCCGCCGGGACCGCGACCCTCCTCTCCTGCGGGGGCGGCGCCTCCGCGACGGGCACCGCGGACGCCACGAGCGGTCCGGGCGCCACGATCACCGGGACCGCCGGTGCCGCCGCCGGTCCCGGGCGCACCGCGGCCGGGGCCTCCTCGCTCACCGCGGCGGGCGTCACCTCGCGGCAGGCCGCGCAGATCGCCAGGAGGAAAGTGCCCGGTGCCCGCGTCACCAGGGTCAGGCACGTGTGGGACCAGGGCATCTGGAACTGGCGGGTGGAGCTGGTGAAGGCTCCGTGGCGGTACGACCTCTTCGTCTCGGTCCGAAGCGGCAGGGTCGTCAGAATAAAGATCAACTACGATCGCTGACCGCTCCGGGCCGGGAATCCGAGACCGGAGCCTGGGACCTGAGGCGGTCAGGTGGCGCGCCGGGCCCCGCCGGGCCCCGCCGGGTCCCGCCGGAAGCGCCCACCGCGCCACGCCGCCGATCGTCCGCGTCGTCTCCGTCAGTCGTGGACGCGGTGGACCGGCAGGCCGTCGGCGCCGCAGCGCACCTCGACCTTGACGTCGGCCTCGTCCGACTCGAACTCGACACGCGCCCGGGCGGCCGGACCGCGCTCCACGTCGTCCACCTGGAAGCCCTGCGCGGGACTCCACGCCCGCAGCACGGCGAGACCTCCCTCGCACCGGGCGATCAGGTTCCCGCCCGGCGTGGTGATGACCCGGCTCCGGCCCGCCGCCGGTCCCCCGGCCGACGGGGCGGCGGCACCCGGACCGGCCGTGGCCGTCCCGTCGACCGCG
>NZ_CDRNDK010000315.1:0-7767 GCF_977012225.1 Planomonospora algeriensis
CTCGCCCGGGCGGCCCGGGCCTGTTTCGCCGCGGCCCGCGACGCCCTGCCCCGGATCGGGGCCGCCGACCTGGTGCCCCTGGTGGACGCCTACATCGAACGCTACGTCGAACCCGGCCGGTGCCCGGCCGACGACCTGCTCTGCGAGGTGCCGACATGACCACCGAGGATGTGACCACCGAAGGTGTGAACAGCGCGGACATGACCACCGAGGACGGGATCAAGGAACGCGTCGCCGCAGAGCTGGAGGCCGTACGGCGGCGCAGCCTCGGCCTGACCGTCGAGGTCCTGGACGCCGGGGAGCTGACGGCCCAGCACTCGCCGCTGATGTCCCCGCTGGTGTGGGACCTGGCCCACGTCGGCAACTACGAGGAGCAGTGGCTGGTGCGGGCCGCGGCCGGGGACGCGCCGCTCCGGCCGGAGATCGACCGGCTCTACGACGCCTTCGAGCACCCCCGGGCGGACCGGGTCGCGCTGCCCCTGCTGCCGCCGCGCGAGGCGCGGAGCTACCTCGACCAGGTGCGCTCGCGGGTGCTGGACTCCCTCGGCCGGGTCCGGTTCACCCCCGACCGGCCGCTGCTGGTCGGCGGCTTCGTCTACGGGATGGTCGTCCAGCACGAGCACCAGCACGACGAGACGATGCTCGCCACCCACCAGCTCCGCCGGGGCGGGCCGGTGCTGGACGAACCGGCCGCCCCGGCGGTCGGCGCCCCGCCCGCTCCGGCGGAGGTCCTCGTCGCGGAGGGGCCCTTCACGATGGGCACGGACGGGGGCACGGACGGGGGCACGGACGGGGGAGGCGACCCCTGGTCCTACGACAACGAGCGCCCCGCCCACACCGTGCACCTGCCCGCCTACTGGATCGACGCCGCCCCGGTCGTCAACCGCGCCTACCTGGAGTTCATGGCGGACGGCGGGTACGACCACCCCCGGTGGTGGACGCCCGCCGGGTGGGAGTGGCGCAACCGGTCGGGCAAGCGGGCCCCGGCCTTCTGGGCGCGGGAGGGCGGGCAGTGGACGCGGCGCCGTTTCGGCCGGACCGAGCCGCTCCCGCCGGACGAGCCGGTGCAGCACGTGTGCTGGTACGAGGCGGACGCCTACGCCCGCTGGGCCGGCAAGCGTCTGCCCACGGAGGCCGAGTGGGAGAAGGCGGCCCGGTTCGACCCCGCGACCGGGACCTCCCGCCGTTTCCCCTGGGGCGACGCCGATCCCGGACCGGACCACGCCAACCTGGGCCAGCGCAGGCTGGGCCCCGCCCCGGCGGGCGCGTTCCCCGCCGGGGCCTCGCCGTACGGCTGCCACCAGATGATCGGCGACGTGTGGGAGTGGACCTCGACCGACTTCACCGGCTACCCCGGGTTCGCGGTCTTCCCCTACGCGGAGTACTCCGAGGTCTTCTTCGGCGGCGAGTACAAGGTGCTGCGCGGCGGCTCGTGGGCGACCCACCCGTCGGTGGCCCGGGCCACGTTCCGCAACTGGGACCACCCGGTCCGCAGGCAGATCTTCGCCGGGTTCCGCTGCGCCCGGGACGCCGCCTAGATGTGCCGCCACCTGGCCTACCTCGGGCCGCCCGTCACGCTGCACGAGCTGCTGCACGTCCCGCCGCACTCCCTGCTCACCCAGTCCTACGCCCCCCGCCGCCAGCAGCACGGCCTGGTCAACGCCGACGGGTACGGGGTGGGCTGGTACCACCCCGGCCGCGCCCGCCCGGTCCGCTACCGCAGGGCCGTGCCGATGTGGGCGGACGCCTCCTTCGCCGAGGTCGCGCAGGTGGTCTCGGCGGCCTGCGTGCTGGCGGCGGTGCGCAGCGCCACCCCGGGCTTCCCCGTCGACGAGTCGTGTGCCCAGCCGTTCACCTGCGACGGCTGGCTGTTCAGCCACAACGGCAGGATCGACGCCTTCGCCGGAGTGGAGGAGCGGCTGCGCGGCCTCGGCGAGAGCGGCGTCCCCGACGCCCGCGCCCCCGTCGACTCCGCGCTGCTGTTCGCCATGGCCGTACGGCTCTGGCGGCGGGGGAGCCCGCTGGACGGCGCGCTCGCGTCGGTCGCCGCCCGGGCCGCCGCGCTCGCGCCCGGCCGCTACAACCTGCTCGCCGCCGACGGCGTACGGCTGGCCGCCACCGCCTGCGGCGACAGCCTGTACCTGCGGTGCGACGGCGAATCCGTGGTGATCGCCTCCGAACCCTTCGACGACGACGCCCGCTGGCGACCGGTCCCCGACGGCTCCCTCGTCACCGCGGACGCGCACGGCGCCGTCATCCGCCCGATCAAGGAGATTCCATGTCCGAACCCGTTGTCGAGTGCCACCTGACCCCGGACGACCTGGCCAAGTCGCTCCGCCGGGACGTGTACGACGGGCTGGCCGCGGCCCCCAGGACGCTGCCGCCCAAGTGGTTCTACGACGAGCGCGGCAGCGGGCTGTTCGAGGAGATCACCCGGCTGGAGGAGTACTACCTCACCCGCGCCGAGAAGACGATCCTGCGCGAGCGGGCGGCCGAGGTCGCCGCCGCGACCGGCGCCGACACGCTCATCGAGCTGGGCGCGGGCTCGGGGGAGAAGACCCGGCTGCTGCTCGGCGCGCTGCGCTCGGCCGGCACGCTCCGGCGGTACGTGCCGGTCGACGTCAGCGGCGACTTCCTGGCCGCCTCCGCCCGGCGGATCGGTGCCGAGTACCCCGGCCTGTCCGTGCGGGCGGTCGTCGCCGACTTCGAACGGCACCTGGACGTCCTGCCGGGCGGGGGCAGGCGGCTGGTCGCCTTCCTCGGCTCGACCGTCGGCAACCTGCCCCCGGCGGAGCGCCGCTCGTTCTACGGGGAGCTGCGCTCGGCCCTGGAGCCCGGTGACTCCCTGCTGCTCGGATTCGACCTGGTCAAGGACCCGGCCCGGCTGCTCGCGGCCTACGACGACGCCCGCGGGGTCACCGCCGAGTTCAACCGGAACGTGCTGCGCGTCGTCAACCGGGAGCTGGGCGCGGACTTCGTCCCGGAAGCGTTCGAGCACGTCGCGCTCTGGGACGCCGAGGCCGAGTGGATGGAGATGCGCCTGCGCTCGGCGACCGGCCAGCGGGTGCGCATCCCCGACCTGGACCTGGAGCTGGACTTCGCGGCGGGGGAGGAGATCCGTACCGAGATCTCCGCCAAGTTCCGGCTCACGGGCGTGCGCGCCGAGCTGGAGGGCGCCGGATTCGCCCTGGAGCGCTGGTGGACCGACCCGCCGGGCGACTTCGCCCTCTGCGTCGCCGGAGTCGGGGAGAATGGCGGGCCGGTTTGAGATCCGGCCGCGCGCCGATGTCCGGGACGGGACGGCGGCTCCGACGTCTCCGGTGAGGGCGCCGGAGAACCGGTGCCGGAAGTGGAGGAGAGACCGTGAAGTACATGATCCTGACGTACGCCTCGCAGCGGGACTACGACGCCATGGCCGGCCGGCCCGGTGAGCCGGGGGCCTGGTCCGCGGAGGACTTCGCGGCGATGGGCGCGTTCATGGAGTCCTTCAACAAGGACCTGGAGGAGTCCGGTGAGCTCGTCGAGACGCGGGGCCTGACCGCCCCGGTCCACACCCGCAGGGTCGGGCCGCTGCGAGAGGGCGTGCCGGTCGTGACGGACGGGCCGTACGCCGAGACCCAGGAGGTCCTGGCGGGCTACTGGATCGTGGAGTGCGAGAGCTTCGACCGGGCGACCGAGATCGCGGCCCGGCTGGCGGAGTGCCCGGCTCCGGCCGACGTCGTCGCGCGCGCGGTGGCGGACGTGCGGCCGCTCGCCGGCTCCCAGGGCGACCTGGAGTTCTGATCCCCGCCATGCCCGGTTCCGAGGTCGAGGACCTGCTGCGCCCGCTGGCGCCGCAGGTCCTCGGCGCGCTGGTACGGCGCTACGGGCACTTCGACACCGCCGAGGACGCGGTGCAGGAGGCGCTCCTCGCGGCCGCCGTGCAGTGGCCCCGGGAGGGCGTCCCCGGCAACCCCCGGGGGTGGCTGATCACGGTCGCCTCGCGCCGGCTGACGACCTGCTCCGCAGCGAGCAGGCCCGGCGCGACCGCGAGGACGCGGTCACCCGGTGGACGCCCCCCGGTGGATGGACGGCGCCCGCCGCCGACCGGCCGCCCTCCGAGAGCGACGACACGCTGATCCTGCTGTTCATGTGCTGCCACCCCGCGCTCTCCCCGGCGTCGCAGATCGCGCTCACCCTGCGGGCGGTCGGCGGCCTGTCCACCGCGGAGGTCGCCCGCGCGTTCCTGGTGCCGGAGGCGACCATGACCCGGCGGATCAGCCGGGCCAAGCAGCGGATCAGGGACGGCGGCGCGCCCTTCCGGATGCCCTCGCCCGGGGAGCGTGCCGAGCGGCTCGGCGCGGTCCTGCACGTGCTCTACCTGGTCTTCAACGAGGGCTACGCCAGCACGTCGGGGCCGGAGCTGTACCGCGCCGAGCTCTCGGCGGAGGCGATCCGGCTGACCCGCACGGTCCACCGGCTGCTGCCCGGAGACGGCGAGGTGGCGGGGCTGCTCGCGCTGATGCTGCTCACCGACGCGCGGCGGCCGGCGCGCACCGGGCCGGACGGCGAGCTGGTCCCGATGGCCGAGCAGGACCGGAGCCGGTGGGACGCCGAGGCCGTCGCCGAGGGCGTGGCCCTCATCACCGCGGCCCTCCCCCGGGGGCCGGTCGGCCCCCACCAGCTCCAGGCGGCGATCGCCGCGGTCCACGCGGAGGCGCCGAGCGCCGCGGAGACCGACTGGCCGCAGATCGCGGCGCTGTACGAGCTGCTGATGCGGGTCTCCGGCGGCCCCGTGGTGGCGCTGAACCACGCGGTGGCGGTGGCGATGGCCCGCGGCCCGCAGGCGGGCCTCGACCTGGTCGAGAAGCTCGGGACGGACGAACGGATCGCCGGGGACCACCGGCTGCACGCGGTCCGCGCGCACCTGCTGGAGGAGGCCGGTGACCGCGCGGCGGCATACGAGGCCTACCTGGAGGCGGCCCGGCGGGCGACCGGCCTGGCCCAGCAGCGCTACCTGCACTCCCGTGCGGCCCGGCTGGCCGGCGGCCACTGAGCCGCCCGCCGTCCCGGTACCGGAGCCGAGAGGTCAGTCCTTCCCGCGCAGGAACACGGCCGCCGAGAGGCATCCCGCGCCGGTCAGCCCCTGCAGCAGGCGGAGCGCGACCAGGTCGAAGTCGTCGCCCAGGCCGTCGAGGAGGGCGTGGGCGATCCGCGCGACGCGGGGACGCCACGGTTCGACGCGGCGCGGGGTGAACACCCCGTGCATGATCCGCCGGTAGCGGGCGTGCTCCGGCGGGTCCTGGTTGATCAGCGCGTCCGGGTCGTCGTCGACGCCGATGCCGCTCACCAGCCGCGGCAGCCCCGGCAGGCGCAGGTTGCGGCTGGAGGCGGGCGAGGCCAGCAGCGCGCGGACGTCCTCGTATCCGACGGCCACGGGGACGCGGTCGCCGCTGGGCATGGCGGCGGGCTCCAGCGGGCCCGATTCGCGCCGGCGGGCGAACTCCGGCGACGGCGTGCCCATCGGGCCCGGCGCGATGTCCGGCCACGGCCCTTCCGGTTCCGGTGCGGTGGTCATCGCGGCCCCTTCCGGTACGGGGGTGCCCGGGAGACGGGCCCATGCGGAACGTGCGCAGTCCCGCACCCGTCGTCAACAGGCCGCGGGGCGGCGGCTACGGGCCCGCGACCGGACCGGCGGCGGGCGGAACGCCGTTCTCCGCGTCGTCGACCAGCAGGAAGGCGGGCCGGTTCTCGCGCCACTCGGGCACGTCCATCGCGTTGAGCACGGAGACCAGCTTCTTCTCCTCGTAGATGAAGTGCGTCTGCATGACCGCCGACAGCGCGTGCACCTCCTCGCGCACCCTGGCGGCCGTCGCCGGGTCCGGTTCCTCCGGGAGGGAGTCGAGCAGCCTCTGCAGGTTCCCCATCAGCCAGTCCAGCTGGTTGTGGTCCGTGCGCAGGTCGGAGAGCACCTTGCGCAGCTCGGGGAACTCCTCGGCGATCGCCGGGAACGCACCCCTGTCCTCACCGATGTGGTGGCGGGTCAGCGCCGTGCAGAAGGAGAGGCAGTGGGCGCGCAGGTCCCGGGGCGGAAGTCCCCTGCCGTCGAGGTAGTCGTCGATGCCGTCCTGGAGGTCCTCCAGCATCTCGCGGAGCCAGATGTGCACTTCGAGCAACTGCGTGCCCAGGGCGGTGAGGCGGCTGCCGGCCTCGGAACGTGCGTCCATGCGCTTCTTTCCGGGTGGGATGGGTGGCTGCGGTGGGGCGGAGGCGTCCGTGCATGATCTCACGGCCGGGCCGCGGGAGCTGGCGGCCGGCCCGCTCCTCCGACCGCCGCCATCATGGCCGGACGCTGGATCCGCACGGCGGCCGTCGACGACGGGCGGGGGCGGTACTGGAAGGCCGACCCGGACCCGCGCGGCGGTCGGCGCTGGCGGCCCCCGCCGGAGGCGGTCTGCGCCGAGGAATCCGGGCGGGTCGGCCGGTTGTGCTCAACAGGGCTCCGGCGATGCCGATCGGACGGGTGCGATGAGGAACAGGATCGATATGCCGAACGAGTCGAACGAGCTGTGGCACCGGTCGGCGGTGTCCAGCGCCGAAACGCCCTCCATCCTGCTGGTGGACGACGAGCCGACCGTGCTGGAGACGCTCGTCCACCAGCTCGGCCAGGACTACCGCGTCGTGACCGCACCCGACGGACGCGCCGCCCTGGCGGCTCTCGCCGAGCACGGCCCCTTCGCCGCGGTGGTCAGCGACATGCGCATGCCGAACATCGACGGCATCGAGCTGCTCGGGCAGGTGCGCCTGCATCATCCGGACGTCACCCGCATCCTGCACACGGCCCAGGGCGACCTGCCCTCCGCCGTCTCGGCGATCAACGACGGGCAGGTCTTCCGCTTCCTGTGCAAGCCCTGCCCCACCAGGGAACTGCGCGGTACCGTCCGCGACGCGGTGGAGCGGCACCGCCTGGTCTCGACCGAGCGGGAGATCCTCGACAAGACGCTCCGCACCAGCCTGCAGGCGCTCTTCGGCTGCCTGGAGCTGGCCAATCCCCAGGCGTTCGCCCGCGCGGGACGCATCCGGGACCTGGTGGGCGAGCTCTGCGGGGAACTCGGACTGGACGGCGTCTGGGAGATCGAGGTGGCCGCCATGGCCTCCCAGCTCGGTGCGGTCACGGTTCCCGCGAGCGTGCTGGAGAAGCTGGACCGGGGACAGCAGCTGCCGGACGACGAGCAGAAGATGATCGCCGCCATGCCGGGCATCGCGGCGCGGCTGCTGCAGGACGTGCCGATGCTCGAGACCGTCGTGGAGATCGTGCGTGGACTCCGCCCGGTCCGCGTCGCCGGATGGGGCGACGGATGGGCGGCCGAGGAGCGGCCGTCGAGTCCGATCGTGGAGGCCGCCGTCGGCGTGCTGCACGCGGCGATCGAGTTCGAGGGGTTCGCCGGACGCGGGGTGGCGGCGGACAGGGCCGTCGCCGCGCTGGAGCGGCAGGGGGGCCACGACGACGCGGTGCTGACCGCCCTGCGCCGGGTCCGGGGGGCGGCGGGGGCACGGGAGTCCGTGCGCGCCTTCCGCGTCGGAGAACTGGAGGTCGGCATGCGGATCGCCGAGGACGTCGTCGCCGTCAACGGCCCGGTGCTCATCGGCCGCGGCGTCCGCGTCACCGAACTGCTCCTGGAACGCCTGACCAACTACAAGCACATCGTGCAGCTGGTGGAACCCGTCTGGGTGAGCGTGGCCGACGCGCCGGAGGCCGACGCGCCGGAGGCGGACGCGCCCGGGACG